>SLIH01000037.1 GCA_007135745.1 Halomonas sp.
ATCGTATTCTGAAGCTCAACATCGGCAACCCCGGTGCCTTTGGCCTGGACATACCCGAGGAGATTCAGCAGGACGTCATCTACAACCTGCCCCAGGCCCAGGGCTATGTTGACTCCAAGGGCCTGTTCTCGGCGCGCAAGGCGGTGATGCAGTATACGCAGCAATTGGGCATTCCCGATGTGGATATTGAGGATATCTACCTGGGCAATGGGGTCAGTGAGCTGATCGTCATGTCCATGCAGGCCCTTCTCAACACCGGCGACGAGGTTCTGGTTCCAGCCCCGGACTATCCCCTGTGGACGGCCGCCATCACGCTTTCCAGCGGCAAGCCCGTGCATTACCACTGCGATGAACAGCAGGACTGGCAGCCTGACATTGAGGACATCAAGCGCAAGCTGACCTCGCGCACCCGGGCCATCGTGCTGATCAACCCCAACAATCCCACCGGCGCGGTCTATTCCCGCGATCTGCTGCAGCAGGTGGTTCAGATTGCCCGGGAGCACAATCTGGTGATCCTTGCCGACGAGATCTACGACAAGATCCTCTACGACGGCCATGAACACGTCGCGGCCGCCTCCCTTGCGGACGACGTGCTGTTTTTCACCTACGGCGGGTTGTCCAAGAACTATCGCGCCGCGGGTTACCGCTCCGGCTGGATGATTATCAGTGGCGCGAAGCACCATGCGCGCGGACTGATCGAAGGCCTCACCATGCTCGCGTCCATGCGCCTGTGTGCCAATGTTCCCGGCCAGATGGCCATCCAGACGTCTCTGGGCGGCTATCAGTCAATCAATGACCTGGTTACACCGGAGGGACGTCTCGGGGAGCAGCGCGATCTCGCCTGGAAGATGCTGAATGATATTCCGGGCGTGAGTTGCGTCAAACCCAAGGGCGCCCTCTACCTTTTCCCGAAGCTGGATCCGGAGATGTTCCCGGTGAAGGATGACGAAAAGCTGGTGTATGATCTTCTGACCCAGGAACGCATGCTTCTGGTGCAGGGCTCGGCCTTCAATATTGAGGATAAGCAGCATCTGCGGGTGGTTTTTCTGCCCCGGGCAGACGTGCTGGAAGATGCCATTGAGCGCCTGGCGCGGTTCCTGGCCCGTTACGAACCCTGACGAGGCCGGCTATGGCAGACATTCACGTCGAGGACTTCTACAAGGACGCCGCACTGATTCTGCTCCAGCTCTACAGGAGTTTTCCGCGCAGAACGGCTGTGTTTGTAGAGGATATTGCGGGCCCCGACACGCCGGACGAATTCGGTCTGCACAGCCGGCGCCATATGGCCTGCCTCGGCACCATGACCTGGCTGGCCGAGGAAGGACTGCTTCGTTACGAGTCGCTCATCAGCCAGGATGCCATTGATCAGGCCGTACTGACCGGCGAAGGTTTCACCCGACTTTCCACGCTGCGTCCGGATCTGCCTGTGGATGTGCAGCCCGTCGGCGACGGTGCCCTGGCCCGCGAACCCGCCATTGCCATCAACCACATTCGCCGCATTCTTAAAAGCGGTACCTCCACTGAACTCAGCGAAACCGTTCACCGCATCCTCTTTCCCTGACAGCCCGCAACATTGCCTGATTGTCATTGAAAAATCCTCGGGAAACCCTAAATACTGAGTCAGGATCAGGGACTTCTAACGGAGAAAGTACCTCTATGCGCATTTTACTGTTTCTGGCTACAAACCTTGCCGTTATTGTTCTGGCAAGCATTACCCTGCGGCTGCTGGGGTTCGACAGTTATTTTGAGGGACAGGGGCTGAATTTCACTGCCCTGCTGATCTTTGCGGCCATCATCGGCTTTGGCGGCTCTTTTGTTTCGCTGTTCCTGTCCAAGTGGATGGCAAAAAGAGCCACGCGATGTCATATCATTGAACAGCCCTCCAGCCCCGCCGAGCAGTGGCTGGTGGAAACTGTTCAGCAGCTCTCCCGTGAAGCAGGCATCCGAACGCCGGAAATCGGGATTTTTCCCGCCAACCAGTCCAATGCCTTTGCCACGGGGTGGAACAAAAACGATGCCCTGGTGGCCGTGAGTCAGGGCATGCTGCAGCGCTTCAACAAGGATGAGATCCGGGCCGTACTCGGGCATGAAATTGGTCACGTGGCCAATGGGGACATGGTGACGCTGTCGCTGATTCAGGGGGTGATCAATACCTTTGTCATCTTCTTTGCCCGGGTGGTGGGCCATTTCGTGGACAAGGTGATCCTGAAGAACGACAGTGGCCATGGCCTTGGTTTTATTATGGTGACCATCGTTGCGGAAATCATACTGGGCATTCTCGCCAGCACCATCGTCTTCTGGTTCTCGCGGCGACGGGAATACCGAGCCGACGAGGCCGGGGCCAGCCTGGCGGGCACCGGGGCCATGGTTTCGGCACTACAGCGCCTGCAACGTGAGACCGCCCTGCCGGATGAGATGCCCGACAGCATGCAGGCGTTCGGCATTACCAAGGGGCAGCGTGGTGGGCTGAAGGCGCTTTTCGCCAGCCATCCCCCGCTTGAAGACCGGATTGCCGCTCTCCAGGCCCGGCAGGGCTGAAACGAGCAGCAGGTTATCAGGACCCTGCTCGAAATCCTGCGGCGGCCAGTAAGGCCGCCGCTTCTGTGTTGGGGGGCGCCTCCGGGGCGGTGAAGAAGAATTCCCGGCGCACGGGGTAATCCCGACGTAGCTGGTCAAAGCCCTTTGCCCGATCGCCCTCTCCTTCCATCTTCAATACATCTGCCAATGCCCGGGAATCGATGGATGGGTCGTAGGCGGCCCGAATGATTTCGGCCAGGGCCCGGTCAGCATCATCAGACGCCTCAGCGGGTAATTGCAGGCAACAGGGATCGGGAAGGATCTGTTCCAGCACCGGCCCCTTTTCAAGGCCCTGAAAACGGCGGAACGCATCCGAGAGCATGGCGGTACCACGCAGCTTTCCCTCCAGGCTGTATCCGGCGATGTGGGGCGTGCCGAGCAACACGGAATCAAACAATTCAGCATCGATGGTGGGTTCGTTTTCCCATACATCCAGAACAGCACGGGGTGGGTCAGGCTCTCCCAGACGCCTGAGCAGCGCCCGATTATCCACTACAGCGCCACGTCCGGCATTAATGAGGATCTGGTGGCTCCCCAGGCCGGAAAGCCGGTGTTGATCCAGAAGATGGTAGGTAGGATGCGGGCCGTCATGGGTCAGTGGCGTGTGCAGACAGACGACATCCTGCGCCAGCACGGCTTCCAGGGGACTGAAAGGACCCGCAGCGCCCTGCGCCTGTCGCGGAGGATCGCTGACCATCACATCCAGCCCAAGGGCCTCGAGACGGGTCCGCAGCCTTCCTCCCACATTTCCCGCACCGACAATGCCGACACTGTAATCCCTCAGCGCACAACCATCCGCCTTTGCCGCGAAGGCCATCACGCCCAACACATAATCCACCACGGCGGCGGCATTACAGCCGGGCGCTGCCGCCCAGGCAATGCCCTGGGCGTCGAGCCATTGGGTGTCGATGTGATCGGTGCCTATGGTGGCGGTACCAACGAAACGCACCCGACTGTTGGCCAGTAGCCTGGCGTCGACCCGGGTGACAGAGCGGACCAGTAATACGTCCGCGCCCCGCACATCGTCGGCACTCAGGGTGCGCCCCGGGCATGTATGAACGCTGCCCAGAGCACCGAAGAAGTCAGCCAGTGCCGGGATATTCTCGTCAGCGACGATTTTCATGGGGTACGGACAGGCAAGGCGTCAGCTGGATTCAGCGCCCGAGGACTGCTGGGCGTTCTGATCCCGGCTCTGGCGCCGGCCGCCACCGTTGCCACGACCTCCACCCTGATTGCGGCCACCACGCCGGCGAGCGCCTCCGGAACCGGTGGACTCTGTCTTTGGCAGATCCTGCATCAGTTCATCAGGCGGTCGAACACAATCGATGGAACGCCCGAGGTAGGATTCAATGTCCGGAAGCATGAAGCTGTCATCCTCGCCAGCGAGACTGACAGAAACACCGGAGGCACCGGCGCGGCCGGTACGGCCAATACGGTGGACGTAATCCTCGGCGTTCTCCGGCAGATTGAAATTGAAGACGTGGGAGACATTCTCCACGTGGATACCCCGGCCTGCCACATCGGTGGCAACCAGAACCTGGATCTTGCCTTCCTTGAAGTCATTCAGGGTGCGGATGCGCTTGTTCTGGGGAATCTCACCCGACAGCACGGCGGCCTTAATACCCTGTCGCCGAAGCGCTTCGTCCAGATCACGGGTCTGATCCCGACGGTTGGCAAAAACGATGGCTTTGGTA
>SLIH01000014.1 GCA_007135745.1 Halomonas sp.
CTGTGAATCCAGTTCGGGGCCATCGTTGGTCAGCTCGAAGCGGGCAATGTTAAGCCTTTCCTCGTTCTCGACCTCAGTGAAGATGCCCCCTATGAAGAAACCGTCAGTCTCCGGGGCGGGGGCAATGTCGTAAACGGATCCCACCACCTCCAGGGTGTCTTCGGTGAGTCGTCCCGTGTCCGAGTCCAGAAAAGCCAGGCTGCGCCTGGGGCTGCCGCCCACGCCAGTGAACTCTCCGCCCATATAGAGTCTTCCGCCGTCATGTGACAGGGTGTTGACGGTTCCCAGGCCGCTGCCGGCATTCCAGTCCATCAGTGCGCCGGATGCGGGGTCGAGCGCTGCGACAGAGGCTCTTTCAATGCGCAGGTCGTGGTCGGGGTGCATCAATGAAGTGCCGCCCACAAACAGTTGGTCATCGATGCGTTCCAGAGCCCTCAGACCATTGTCTTCGTTCAGCATTTCGAGTGAGATACTGAAGCCTTCGCGTATGGTGCCATTGGTGCGGTTCAGTTTGACAAGGCCGTGGCGTTCGGTTGCATGAAGGTTCTGGAAGGAGCCTGCGGCATAAATATTATCCTGGTCCAGAAGCAGGGCGTGCACGGCGTTGTCGGGCTGAGGTGTCCAGTCGTCCAGGCCTTTGCCATCGTCCAGGTTAACGGCAGTGAGTCGGGCTCGGTTGCTGTTACCGTCGACACTATCGAAATCTCCACCGAGGAAAACCCCATCATTGCCAACGGCAATTGTATGGACCGGGCCATCGACCGAAGGCGCCCAGTCTTCATCCAGTTCTCCGGATTCCGCATCGAAGCGTACCAGCCCGGAGAAATCATGCCAGGTGTCCTCTCCATGGCTTCTCGCTTGCTCGAACTCGCCTGCGACGTAGATTGAGTCATCAGCAATGGCGATGTCGTGGACTTTACCCTTGTTCTGATCGTCAATCCGCACGCCAGGAGACCAGGAGATGACATCTCCACTTTCCAGGTCCACGGCGCCCAATCCATCCCGGTTCGCTGTCCCCCCCATCACGTCGAGCTCGCCACCGATGATCAGGCGGTCATTGTGCTGAGCGAGGGCACGCAGGTGCTCGTCGGATTCGTCAGTCCCGATACTGGGTTGCCATCGGGTGTTGACTGCACCGTTGGCATGGAAGTGAATGAGGTGGCGCTGATCAAAGCCGGAGACGCCTGCGAAGTCGCCCGCCACAAACCAGCCACCATCGCCATCAGGGATGACGTCGAAAACCTCCCGTGAGTGTTGGAACAGGGGAAAGGCTCCGGTTGGGGCCTCTTTTTCGACGTCAACGACTGTTCCCCCGTTAGCCTGAACGCCGATACGATCAAAGATGCCAACGGCGAGAATGTCATCCCCAACGGGAAGGGTTTTTGATACTAGCCCGGAAGGTGTGGGTGGCGAGAAGACGGCGCCCACTGCGGCGCTGCGTTCGCCGCTTTGCTCCGCAATGAAGAAATAGGGTTGGCCCGTTACGACGTCTTCGTCTTCTGCTTTCAGGGTAAGTGCGGAACCATCCACCTGGGTCAACTCGCCGGCGTCCTCACAGAGACTGTGATTGGCCCAGTCGCATTCCGGGTCGGTGGCATAGAGGATGTCCACCGGGCCATCGGCATCCCAGCTCAGTTCGACCTGCATGATGTCACTCTGCGCTGTCAGTGACGGCACGGCATCGCCTGTCTCCGACTCGTCGCTGCTTCCGCTGCCACTGCACCCGGCGGTGACCATGGCCAGCGCGAATACACATGAAGTCATCCAGTGGTAGTGCTTCTGTCTGACGGTTTCCGAATACAACATTCTGCTCCCTCGCTCTTTCCCTGTCCTTACCAGAAAATAGGCAGGATTGAGGGGTGTGGGCAACTCGCGCGCCCGGTGTAAGCGGACAGGATGTGCACGGCTTCGCAGTCAGCCAGTCACAGCACCCGGAAATGTGAAACCGATTCCAGCAACTCCTGGGAAGAAGCCAGAGGGCAGGCACACCGGAGCGGCATCCTCCCCTGCCAGGTTGAGGTGGTCGGTGTGGCCGAATGGCGGGCCGGATTGCTCAGTGAGTGCCACGCTCTCTGCCAGCAGTTTGCGGAGGTCACATCGATTGTGCTGGACTCTCCCGGGATGCGATGTGTGCGAGGCTGGCGTGGAATAGAGGATGTCGAGTGGACCCTATCCATAGCACGCAGTTCTATTCCCACCCCGAAGAATATCCTTGAGCTTTTTGCTTAATGCTTCATGAGGAAACAAACCGTTACAAAATCGGCGCCATGGAACCTGGTAAAAGCAGCGATCCAGCCCCAGCGACGATCTCATCTACCTTGCCACTCTCCATAACGACCGCCATGCCGGGCCTTGAGTCAGGGATAGGGATGCAAGCTCACTGATCAGATGAGCGTCATCGGCGGGGCTGATCGATAGCGAATCCTCTGTTGCACATCGTTGTTGCTCCAACACCTGGCCGGCTGAAAGTATTTTTAAGCCCTTGAGTTAAGAAGTTAATTCATCATGAGGCGTTTATGGAAGATGTCCTGAGCGTCCTGTAATTCCGCATTTGTAATTCTGTAATTATGGCAACTATGCTGCCCCCGAAAGCTGCATAAGCGATGCAAATAGTGATGCCCCCAACGATCATCAGGAACAAGGAGATACGGAATGTCTTCTCGGCAAACAGCGACCCTGGCCCTGGCGGGCCTCGCTTTCGGATTTTTGCACCTCTCCGGGTGCGCCACCCTCGAATCAGACGTTGATCCCGACCAGCATGCCTACGCACCGCCAGTCGGTTACCTCGCCGATACCGATGCAACCGATGATGCCTCCCGTCTGGTGATCAGCAATTACGATAACGTCTACGTAATTGATGGCGAGAACGGTGAGTTGGTTTCCAGTGTGGGCATCGGTTTTGATGGTCAAGGGAGTGGGTTGCTCGAAGGGTTTGAGGTAGAACGAGAAACGTTTGTGACAGTCGGGGGTGTGACTTACACCTTCGACGAAGCCACCAGCCATGTGCTGACTCTGCCGCAAAGTAATCGCTTGATTGTGTTTGATTATGACGATTATGAGTCCGGCATGGAACGGATCACCGCCGTGGATCTGGAGTCCGGGGATACCGCCTGGCACCACAGCGATTACTTGTACAGCCTCCAACAGTATGAACAGTTTCTGGACGACATCACTCAGGACGCCGGTGAGACGCTGGCGGACGCACTCGGTGGTGATGAAGGCCAAGGTGAGAATTCCTACAACCGACGCGAACGCCAGCGCCATTTCATGCGCCATACCATGGCCACCGTGGATGATGGCGAATCGATCCTGTTCAAGACCTTTAATGGCCTGGTTGGGCTTGATGCCGCCAGTGGTGACGAGCAGTGGCGCGTGGAAGACTTCAATGGCCCCGGCATTCAGCAGGCGAAAACGCTCGATAACGGCGACTACCTGGTTCTGTCCACCGGTCGTGACCTCGGTCGCCTTCAGGCCGCGTTGAGCTACAACCTGGCGCGCATCGCACCGGATGGCACCGTCCGTTGGATCAGTGATCACTCTGGGGCGCGGGTGGACAACATGACGGTTGCCGAAGGCCGGGTTGCCGTGGATGCCTGGCCACTTCAGGTCTTCGATCTGGAAACGGGCGAGCACCTCTGGGAAAACGACGTCATGCGTCGGCTCAGCCAGGACCCCGATCGCCGCGCCATCCCTCAACCCGGGGTGTTGATCCGGGACGGCGTGCTTTACCAGGCCGCCTCCACCCATAAAGCCGATGAAATCACCATTGGCTATCCGCATCGGCTGCATGCGTACGATCTGGATAACGGCGACGTGCTGTGGCGAAGTGACGAAGTCCACACTTATTTCGGCGAAATGCATCTGGAACAGCGACAACTTCTGGTCTGGGGTGCGGGTGAGTTCTTTGGTGACCACGATGGTGGCGGTGTGGCCAGCCTGGACCCGGACACCGGCGAAGTGCTCTGGCGCACCCCTGAAATGGAAACCCCCGGTTTGATTTCTCAGGCCCCGTTCGTCGTATCGCCCGTCTTTGATGCCCAGCGCGAGCACGTCTTCATTGCCGGACCTGAAGACGTCTACGGTGTAGCTATCGAAAGCGGTGAGCTGACGTTTGAGATCAACGAGAGTGAGCTCGGCAACACCCTGGGACTGCTCAGCCATGACAATGAACTGATCGTCGTGGGCGAAGAGGGGGTCGGGGCCTACAGCATGGCGACCGGAGCAGAGCGCTTTGTCGCGGAAACCGAAAACATCAACGGCTA
>SLIH01000059.1 GCA_007135745.1 Halomonas sp.
CGGCTACGAGCTGCCTGACGATGCGGAATAAATCGCATTCATCCGGAACGCGGCCACGAAGCGCTTTTTTCGCCTACCTTGGCCGGCTTCGCTGGATTCGCCGTTGGGGATTGATGCGTAACGCCATCGAAGAAGACGTGGCGACCCATTCCTGGGAAGTGGCCGTACTCGCGCATGCGCTGGCCACGATTCGTAACCATCATTACGGTGGCCAGGTTGACGCAGACGGCATAGCCGCGGCGGCGCTATACCACGATGCCAGTGAAGTCATCACCGGGGATATGCCGACACCGGTCAAGTATTATTCGAGCGTGATGCGTGAAGCCTTCGCCGACGTAGAGCGCAAGGCCCAGAAGGAACTTCTGGCCCTTCTTCCCGACGAACTGGCCGGTGCCCTGTCACCTTATGTCGAGGAAGAACAGTGGTCGGATGATGCAAGGACGCTGATCAAAGCGGCCGACCGCCTGGCGGCTTTGTTGAAGTGCGAGGCCGAGCTGCGCGCGGGAAACAACGAGTTCGAGCAGGCGGCCGTGCAGATACGTCAGCGCCTGGAGGCGGATCAGTTGCCGGAAGTGGGGTATTTCCTGGAAGTGTTTGCTCCGGACTACGGAGCCAGTCTGGATTACCTGCTGGAACGCAAATAACGTCAGCGAATGACCCGAACCGGATGCTAGACGGCGTCGAGGCTGACCTTCTCCCCAACACGCCGCGGGATACCGTCCGCAGCTTCAACGGCTTCATCAAGTTGGGCACGGTTGATCTCTATGCCGTCGTGCCGGTCGCGCAGCTCGGCAATCTGGTCTTCGGCCTTACGCCAGAGCTCGTCGCGATCGGAGCTGGTGAGCTCTTCACGTTGACCGTGAATCTGCAGCCAGACCACATTGTCCTGGACAGCCACCTTGACCGGTTCCTCTACAATCCGAACCGTTGTGCCTTTTTCTGCTTCCCAGATGAGCTTGCCGATATCGTCGTTGTACATGCGGATACAGCCATGACTGACCTGCTGGCCGATGCCAAAGCGACGATTGGTGCCATGAATCAGATAGCCCCGTTCGGCGAGCTGCAGTGCATAGGGGCCCAATGGATTGGCGGGTCCCGGCGGAATCATTCGCGGTAGTGGATCACCTTCTTCCTCCGCCTTTGTCCGGATGGACTCCGGTGGATACCAGGCGGGCGATTCCAGGCGCATGGTGATTTCGGTTTCGGTCAGAGGCGATGGGTTTGTGCTGGTCCCGATCCCCACTGGATAGGTCGTGACCCTTCCCTCCTGGAAATGATAGAGCCGGTATTCCGACAGGTTGATGACAATACCGTCATGGGGTTCTGAGGGCAGCACATGTTTGTGCGGCAGCTGAACCAATGTGCCCTCCCCAGGCAGCCACGGATCGACATCCGGATTGGCCCGAACCATCTCAAGAAAGCCCAGGCCGTGGATTTCGCCCAGATCGGCGAAGGTGTCTTCGTAGCGGGTGGCAACCCACTGCAGTTCACCTACGATGCGGTCAGAGCCGTTGTAGCTGAGTTCCCTGGCCGCCATGGCATGAGTCGGAGCACAAACCGACAGTGCAAGAATGAGTGCGGCTGAAGCACCAAGCCTGCTCAATTCAGACCGTATATTCGACACGCTCTTCACGGTTGACTTCTTCCGCATTGGCAAGCACGCGATCAAAAACCCGGAGACAGGTGTCCAGTTCATCTTCGCTGATACCATCCAGCAGCTGATCGCGCAGCCCTTCGGCGCGACGGTCGAGCTGCGCCATGAATTCCTCGCCCTTGCTGGTCAGGTGGAGGCGACGGGCTCTCCGGTCTTTCTCGCAGGGGCGTCGCTCAATCAGGTGTTGCTCTTCCAGATTATCCAGCAAGCGTACCAGAGTCGGATTCTCAATGGACATCAATTCAGCGAGTTCGCGCTGAGTCACCCCCTCACCACCGCGATGAAGCGCTACCAGGGTGCTCCAGCGTGCCTGGGTAACACCCAGATCCTTTAATCGTTCATCTAACAGCTTCCGCCATCGCCGCGCGATGCGAGCGACTGCGAAAGGGAACTGTCGGCGTTTCATAAATTCTCCCCCACTCCGTGACCTTTGGTCATGATAACTAATGGCTATGATAACAGTGCGTTGATAATTGAAGAACCGACTTTGCGTTTCCGCGTGTTAACGGACCGTCATGCAAGGTCGGACCTTTAAAGGTTTTAGAATATACCGATATTGCAAGCTACTGTCCGGTAAAATACGTCCGGAGTCAAAGTGTATGGGATAAAATTTGAACTCCTGTTCATTTTATTCGGGTGAGCTTGCATTATAAAAGTCGTATCGTTGTTTGTGCATTGATCAACCACAAGGTGTTTTCAGGAATACAGGAAGGAATATTAAGGATGAGTAATCTGCGCACGGCAGGGATGCTGGTGGCGATTCCCGTTTTTTTTCTGCTCGCATTCCATTTCTGGCCCATGCCGGCCTCTGCAGAGGGTGCCTGCGGCGGGCCTGCTACCCCGATTTTCCAGCTTTGGGAAGCCGGCAGTCCCTCGGACATTGAAGGAAAGCGGGTGACTGTAGAGGCCGTTGTCACCGCCGACTTCAGCGACGAACACAGTTTTGGCGGTTTCTATGCCCAGATGCCGGACCAAACGGCACCGGATGTCATCGCCAATCGCGGGATCTTTGTCTATGCGCCCGATCAGTCCGTAGCCGAGGGCCAGTTACTGAGATTCACCGGGGAGGTGTCGCAGTTTCGCGGCATGGATCAGCTCAGCCGTATCCGCTTGAAGGCAGTCTGTGCTGAGGGTCAAAGCGTGAAACCCCGAGAGATTGAACTGCCCCTGGATCAGGCAGAACGCCGGGCCATGCAGGGGATGCTGGTAACGCTGGCAGCTCCTGCGGTGGTCACGGGAACCTGGTCTCTCGCGCGTTATGGTGTAATCAAACTCGCGGACCAACGCCTGTACCGACCAACGCAGTTGGAAGCCCCGGGTGAGGGCGCCCAGACGCGGGCCCGAGAGAATGCCGAGCGTCTGCTTCGGCTCGATGATGCCAGTCGACGTCAGTTCCCAGAGCCTGTCCCCTGGCCCAGTGGTGGCCTGTCTCCGGATAATCGCCTGCGGGCGGGCGATCAGGTCCATGAGGTCACGGGTGTGCTTGAACACCGCTATGGGGAATGGCGCCTGCAACCCGTGTTGGAACCGAGGTTCGAGCGGCTCAACAGGCGACCTGACTCACTGCCATCGGTGTCGGAGAACGAGTTGCGGATTGGTGGCTTCAACGTCGAGAACTATTTCATCGGTGATGGTGAGGGGGGAGGTTTTCCGACAGAACGCGGGGCTTCGACCCTGGAGGCGTTTGAACGCCAGGAAGCCAAGCTGTTGAATGCAATGGCGGGGCTCAATGCGGACATCATTGGCCTGATTGAAATTGAGAACAATGGTTTTGACGACGACAGCGCCATCGCGCGTCTGGCCAGCGAAGCGGAGGGTAATTGGCAAGTGGTCCGGCCTGATGGCCAGCGCCTGGGTTCTGACGCCATCAAGGTGGGGTTGCTCTACGATGCGGACCGCGTGGAAACGGTCGGGTCAGCTCGAACCCTGACGCGTGGGCCCTTTGCGTGGGGCAACCGCCAGCCCCTGGCGCAACGGTTTCGTTACCGGGAAGCGGGGCCGAGTTTCCGCGTGGTGGTCAATCATTTCAAGAGCAAGATTTGCGGTGGCGCCGAGGGTGTCAACGCGGACCAGGGCGACGGTCAGGGGTGCTGGAATGCGCATCGGGTTGAGGCCAGTGAAGCACTGATTGAGTGGATAGCCCGGCTGGAAGCGGAGACCGGCAATGATCGTACCCTGTTGATCGGTGATTACAATGCCTATGCCCGGGAGGATCCAATACAAGCCCTTGAGGCAGCCGGCTACAGAAACCTGGTGGCCCGTTTCAGTCAGGATTCGGATCCGGCACACAGCTTCATCTTCAAGGGAGAATCGGGCACGCTGGATTATGCATTCGCGTCCCCGGCGCTGCACTCTGCAGTACGGGAGGCCGGAATCTGGGCGATCAATGCCGATGAACCTGCAGCCTTCGGCTACCAGGGGCAACATCGCTCGAAGCGGGTGAATGAGCGCTTGTTCACTCCGGGCCCCTGGCGATCATCGGACCATGACCCGGTGTGGCTGACTATTGATGTTTCCGGCATCAATTGACAAACACACATTTACCAAAGGTTACAGACACCTAACCTATACTTTTGGAGAAGC
>SLIH01000336.1 GCA_007135745.1 Halomonas sp.
ATAGGAGCGATTGAGCAGGTTGTAGGGGTTCTGAATGCTCACCGGGCGAGGCCAGCCATTGCGTTCAGAGATGCGAATGCATTCCATGGCCCCCCAGGCGGTTTCGTTGGAAAGCCCGATGTGGCGCACCTTGCCCGCTTCCACGAGCTCATTGAGGGCACCCAGGGTCTCCTCCAGAGGCACCGCGTCGGAATCATCTCCGGGTGTATAGCCCAGCCGGCCAAAAAAATTGGTGGCGCGCTCGGGCCAATGAATCTGATAGAGGTCGACGTAATCCGTCCGCAGGCGCTTCAGGCTCCCCTCGATCGCCTGATGGATATGCCCCGGTGTCAGGCGCGGACCACCGCGCAGATACTTCATATTACCCGGCCCGGTGACCTTGGTGGCAATGACCAGATCATCACGCCGGCCTCGCGCGGACAGCCAGTTGCCCAGAAAGGTCTCGGTCAGACCCTGGGTTTCGCCTCTGGGCGGCACAGGGTACATTTCGGCCGCATCAATAAAGTTAATGCCCTGCCCGACAGCGTAATCGAGCTGATCAAAGGCTTCGGCTTCACAGTTCTGCTCCCCCCAGGTCATGGTTCCCAGGCAGAGCGCACTCACTTCCAGGTCAGTCCAGCCCAGACGCCGCTTTTCCATAGACTTTCCTCCAATCGGCAACCTATGCAACGGCGTCCAGAATGCAAAGACACATTCTGTGACGCAAGGGGCTGCCGATGCCGTCAGACGATGCGACGCTTCACATAGGTACCCGGGGCGTCCTCAATCACCTCGAGCGCTCCGTCGCCAGGTATGCGGGCGGCCACTTCCTCACCCTGGAACTCGCTCACCCACTCTTGCCAATGAGTCCACCAGGAGCCGGGCTGACGGCTTGCTTCTTCAAACCACTCCTCCGGTGTCTGAGCTTCCTCGTCGTTCAGGTAAAAACCATACTTATTGGCCGATGGGGGGTTGATGATGCCGGCAATGTGACCAGACTCAGCCAGAATGAACTGCTTGCGACCCTTCGGAAGCTGAAAACCGGCATAGGTGCTCTTCCACACCGCGATATGGTCCTGCACCGTGGATACAAAGGTGGACGGCGTCGTGATACTGGTCAGATCAATGGGCGTGCCCGCGATCTCCAGTGCGTTGGGTTCCCGCAGGCGGTTTTTGACATACATCTGACGCAAATAGAACTTGTACATTTCAGCCGGCAGATTGGTGGAATCAGAATTCCAGTACAGCAGATCGAATGGCAGCGGAGCTTCACCCTTCAGGTAATTGTTCACGAAGAACGACCAGATCAGGTTGTTTTCTTTCAGCATTGAGAAGCTGAAACCGATCAGGCGCCCATCGTAATAACCCATCCGATCGATATAGGCTTCCATCGCCTTGAGGATGTTGTCGTTTATGAAAATGCCGATCTCACCCGGGTCACGGAAGTCCAGCAATGTGGCCAGGAAGGTTGCAGACTTGATCCGGTCGTCCTGCTTTTTCTTCTTCAGGTGCGCCAGCGTGGTCGCAAGCAGCGTACCGCCCACGCAGTAACCGATGGCGTTGATCTCACGCTCGCCGGTGGCTTTCTCCACAGCATCCATGGCTTCCAGTACACCTTCGGTCACATAGTCGCTGAAGGTCGTGTCCCAGTATGACGCATCAGGATTCACCCAGGACATCATGAAAACCGTGTGGCCCTGCGCGACAAGCCAACGCATCATGGAGTTCTTCTCAGTGAGGTCCATGATGTAATACTTGTTGATGAACGGGGGCACCACCAGCAGAGGACGACGGTGCACGGTCTCGGTTGTCGGCTGGTACTGAATCAACTGGAACAGGCGATTCTGGTAGACCACCTTACCCGGGGTTACTGCAACGTTTTCCCCAACCTGAAACGCCCCATGATCGGTCATGGACACATTGAGCATCTGGCGGGAACGCGCCAGGTCCTGGAAGAAGTTCTCCAGCCCCTTAATCACACTCAACCCCCAGGTCTCGCGGAAACGCCTCACCGCCTCGGGGTTGGTCACGAAGAAATTGGTCGGCGCCAGTGCATTAATCAACTGACGACTCATGAAGGTAAGCTGGCGATGGTTGTGCTCACTCAGCCCTTCCAGGTCATCCACCAGCTCCTGTACGAACTTTGAATTCAGAAGGTAGGCCTGAACGATGGCGTAGTAGAGAGGGTTACGCTCCCAGGCCTCATCATCAAAGCGATGATCGCTGGGCTCCGGCCTCACCACAGGCTCCACATCCCGCCTCATCAACTTGCCAGCCACATTCATGGCCAACTTTCCGTAACCGGAAGCAAGGTGCTGGCTGTCCTCAAGCACCTTGCTCGGATTGATAGCGGCCTCGCGCAGCGTATCCACCATGGTGGAACTCACATCGAGCAGAAAGGAGGTATCAGTACTCGGGATATTCCGCGGATCCAGATGACGGGAAGCGACATCGGAAACCAGTTTTCCCAGCGCGGGGACATGCTCCGTGTACTCACGCTGCAGACGTTTCAACAATTCCATTCGGATCAGGCCTCAAACATTCAATCGGTCATCGGATCGGGGATCAGAAAACAAAAAACACCACGGCCTCCCCTTTTCCGGGGACACCCTGAATCAGACTCAGGCACACAGGCCTGCCCCCTGAGAAATTCCCTCAGAAGTCAGGCCATGCGGAAGACGTTACTTGCTTGCAGCAGCTTCCGTCTTGCTTTTAGCAGCCTGTGCCTTTGGCGTGCCGGCGCTCTTACTGGCGGAAGAGGCACCACTCTTGGCGGTGCTTCGAGCCCCGTTACCTGCTCCGACCATTTCCTCACCCGCTTCTTCCGCGGCGTGGAAAACATCGGACGCTTCCTGACGGAATTCCTCGGCCATGCGAGACAGCTCATTCATGTCTTCGCTGGCTTTCTCTACAAGCGAGCTGAACATCTCAGTCTGATCACTGAGATACCTCTGGAAGTCCTCATAGTCACGGATCTGGGTTGCAGCTTTCGCCTGCTTGCCAGCCATATTCATGTATTCCCGGATGCTGGCCATCTGCATTTCACCGACGCGGGAAACCGTATCCATGACCAATTTATTGAATTTGGTCACGGGTTGAGTCGATTTTTTCAGGTTCTCAAACATGGTAAATCTCCTTTTGGTTTTCATTCCTTATGGGACTGGCCTTGTTTTACGCCCCGTCAACAGATACCGCGCTGTGTCCGAAGGCGAGATTCCAGAGTAAACCCAACCTCATAAGGCCTCAATACATGTGCATTCCACCGTTGATGGAAAAATCCGCCCCGGTGATAAAGGCCGACTCTTCGGCCACCAGAAACCTCACAACCCGGGCAATTTCCTCCGGTTCACCAAGACGTCCCACCGGAATCTGGGCAATGATCTTCTCCCGCACTTCCTCGGGAACGGCCATCACCATATCCGTGGCCACATAGCCGGGAGACACCGTGTTGACGGTAATCCCCTTACGCGCAACTTCCTGCGCCAGCGCCTTGGTAAAACCATGGATGCCCGCCTTGGCGGCGGAGTAGTTGACCTGGCCGAACTGCCCTTTCTGGCCGTTGACCGAAGAGATATTGACGATTCGTCCATACCCCTGCTCCAACATGCCGTTAAGGAAGCAGTGGGTCACGTTGAAAACGCTGTCCAGATTGGTGTGGATAACTTCCTGCCACTGCTCGAGGGTCATCTTTTTCATCACGACATCCCGGGTGATACCGGCGTTATTCACCAGCACATCCAGTCGACCGTAACGCTCGATCAGATCGTCAGCACCGCTGCGACAGCTTGCCGCATCGGACACGTCCATCTGTATGAGTCCGACCTCCAATCCATCTTCGGCCAGCTCTCGCTGCCACTCCTGTGCCGCGGCCTTGCGCTGCGGGGAACGGTAGGTGGTAACCACCTGATAACCGGCATGAATCAACTCCCGGCACATGGCCGAGCCAATACCACGTATTCCACCGGTAACCAGTGCGACTTGCGATTTTTCTCCCGCTGACATAACGGCGCCTCCTTTTGTTGTCCTTGCACCTGATTGCGGGACAGGCACTCCTTCAATACTGCCTCATAGATAGCCAAAAAATAAACTCAATTTTCATAAATCTTTTTGACAAAAATCACTTCCCGGGTCAACAGAACAAAATCAACAACCTATGCTTATATCGTTTTAATATACATGAGTTTTGTTCTACCCCTCCCGAGACTAAGGGATTTCCGTATCGCCCCACTTGACCGGAATCAAGTCAACGCA
>SLIH01000458.1 GCA_007135745.1 Halomonas sp.
ATGTCCAGAACCTGCTCGCCCTCGTCCAGTCTCAGAAGGCCGTTGTCCACGAAGACACAGGTGAGCTGATCGCCGATCGCACGATGGAGCAGCGCGGCGGTAACGGAGGAATCCACCCCGCCAGAAAGCCCCAGAAGCACCTTCTCGCTACCCACCTGCTCGCGGATCTGGGCAATGGCATCATCAACAATCTGGGCGGGGGTCCAGAGTGCTTCGCAGCCACAGATCTCCAGCACAAAATGCTCGAGAATCCGTTTGCCCTGCAGCGTATGGGTGACCTCGGGATGGAACTGAACGCCGTACAGACGCTGCCCTTCGTGCTGCATCGCTGCAATGGGGGCGCTGTCCGTCGAGGCCAGAACTTCAAATCCTTGCGGGAGTGAAACCACCTGATCGCCGTGGCTCATCCAGACGTCCAGGGTCCGCTCGCCCTGATCGTTCACGTGATCGGCGATATCGTGCAACAGGGTGCTCTGGGCAGTCACACGCACCTGGGCATAACCAAACTCATGCTTGTCGCCGCCAGCCACGCTGCCACCGAGCTGCTCAGCCATGGTCTGCATTCCATAACATATGCCGAGAATCGGCCATCCCGCCTGGAAAAGGCCTTCGGGTGCCCGGGGGCTGTTCAATTCCGTGACCGACTCCGGACCGCCCGCAAGGATAATACCGCTGGGCGCGAACTCCCGGACTTCCGCCATGTCCAGGTCAAACGGCTTGATCTCGCAATAGACCCCAATCTCACGAACTCTGCGCGCAATCAGCTGGGTGTACTGGGAACCGAAATCTAGAATCAGGATCCGATGATCGTGAATGTCTCGCGCCATGATTTCCTCAATCTGGATACAACTAAGGGGCGCCACACGCCCCTTGCTACTGTGCGATCGTCCAGCCGGTGGACATGCCTCCGGCTCTTCTGACGGTGGCTTACTCAGCCAATCCGGTAGTTAGGTGCTTCCTTGGTAATGGTCACGTCGTGCACGTGGCTTTCGCGCATCCCCGCATTGGTGATGCGCGAGAACTGGGGTTTGGTGCGCATGGTGAGAATATCCGCACATCCAGTGTATCCCATGGAGGCGCGCAGACCGCCCATCAACTGATGCACAATGCCACGCATCGGCCCTTTGCAGTCCACCCGTCCCTCGATGCCTTCGGGAACCAGCTTGTCGATACCCTCGCTGGCATCCTGGAAATACCGATCGCTGGAGCCCTGCCCCATGGCGCCGATTGAGCCCATTCCCCGATAGGACTTATATGTGCGACCCTGGTAAAGCTCGACTTCACCGGGGGCCTCGTCCGTGCCGGCCAGCAGGCTGCCGATCATCACCGAATGGGCGCCGGCGGCAACCGCCTTGGCGATGTCACCCGAGAACCGGATGCCACCATCGGCAATCACCGGAACATCGGTATCCTTCAAAGCCGCCGCCACGTTGGATACAGCTGAAATCTGTGGAACGCCGATACCGGCAACGATACGGGTGGTACAGATGGATCCCGGCCCGATGCCAACCTTCACGCCATCAACACCTGCATCCACCAGAGCCCGAGCCGCCTCGCCTGTGGCAATATTTCCGCCAATCACCTGGAGATCCGGATAACGCTCCTTGACCCAGCGCACGCGATTGATCACACCCTGGGAGTGACCGTGCGCCGTATCCACCACGATGACATCAACACCGGCTTCGGCCAGGGCGCTGATCCGCGCTTCAGTGTCTCCGGCAGTCCCGACCGCCGCGCCGCAGCGCAGTTGCCCCTGACTGTCCTTGCAGGCATCCGGATGTTCCTGCGCCTTCTGGATATCCTTTACCGTAATCAGTCCACGCAGTTCGAAGTCATCATTGACCACGAGTACCTTCTCTATGCGGTGCTTGTGCAGGAGATCCTTGACGTTTTCCACGTCCTCTCCCTCGCGGACCGTAACCAGTTTCGCCCTGGGGGTCATGATGTCGGCGACACGGGTTTCCATTCCGCTTTCAAAGCGGATATCCCGGCCGGTGACAATACCCACCAGATCCTTGCCATCAACCACCGGGAGACCGGAAATCTTATTGGAACTGGTGATCTGCAGCAGCTCGCGAACCGTGGTCTCGGGCGATACCGTAATCGGATCCTTGACCACCCCGCTTTCAAACTTCTTGACCTTGCGCACTGCCGCAGCCTGCTGCGCAGCCGTCATATTCTTGTGGATAATCCCGATACCGCCGGTCTGAGCCATGGCAATGGCCAGATCCGCGTCGGTAACGGTATCCATGGCGGCGGAGACCAGCGGGATGTTCAGTTGAATGCCACGCGTCAGCTGGGTTTTCAGAGACACTTCGTTGGGCAGGACATCAGAATATCCGGGGACGAGCAGAACGTCGTCAAAGGTGAGCGCTTCTTCAGCGATTCGCAGCATCTATTCAGCCTTCCAGGGAACTTGCCAAATGAGGGAACCTCTGATTCACTTTGGCGCCGGTGCATAAGCCCGTGGAGGTAACCGGCAAGGCCCTCCGTTAAGCGCCTCGTGGCGGGTTCCGGTAAACCGCCATTATACGTTGTCCGCCCACTGGCCGTAAAGGAACAGACCCTATGCAAGCCGCACCCCAGGCACTGACAGTAAGTGAACTGACCCGACAGGTGAGGCACCTGCTGGAAGTCAGCTTCCTGCAGGTCTGGGTGGAGGGTGAAATCTCCGGGTTCTCGAAGCCTGGTTCGGGGCACTGGTACTTCACCCTCAAGGACAGCAAAGCGCAGATCCGCTGCGCCATGTTCCGCAATCGCAACCAACGCGTGGCCCAGCCCCCCAAAGAAGGTGATCAGATTCTGGTGCGCGCCAAAGTAAGCCTCTACGAGGCCCGGGGAGACTTCCAACTGATCGTTGAAGGCATTGAACCCGCTGGGCTGGGCGCACTTCAGAAAGCCTTCGAGGAACTCAAGGCAAAACTTGACCGCGAGGGTCTGTTCAGCGAGCAGCACAAAAAAACCATCCCCCTACCACCCCGTCGGGTAGGACTGGTCACCTCGGCCACGGGCGCGGCGGTACACGACATCCTTACCGTCATGAAACGGCGCTTTCCCGGCATACCGGTCTCGCTCTATCCCACTCCCGTGCAGGGAAAGGACGCCACAGCCTCCATCGTGCGCGCCATTGAGCTGGCCAACGAGGATGACCGTTGCGATGTCCTGATCGTTGGTCGCGGCGGTGGCTCCCTGGAAGATCTCTGGTGCTTCAACGAGGAAGCGGTCGCCCGGGCCATTTTCGCCAGCCGCCTGCCCATCATCAGTGCCGTGGGTCACGAAGTGGATATCACCATCGCCGACCTGGTGGCCGACCACCGGGCACCGACTCCTTCAGCAGCCGCGGAGAAAATCTCCCCGGACGCCCAGAAATGGCTGGACGCACTCACGCGGCTGGAAGAGCGCCTGCTTCTTGCTACACGTCGACGCATTACCCAGAGCACCCAATCGGTATCGGAACTCGGCCAGCGCCTGCGCCACCCCCGCCAGCAGCTTCAGGACCGGGCACAAAGGCTGGACGAGCTGGAGCTGCGGCTGCATCAGCGTTTCCGGCACAACCTGGCTGCGGCTCGGGAGCGGCTCCAGCAGTACGAGGCAAGACTGCTCTCCCTGCGCCCCCAACGCCAGATCGATTCAGCCCTGGAACGGGTGGAGAGCCTGCAGCATCGCCTTAGTACCGGCATACAGGCGAAGCTCCGACGAAATCAGGACCACTTCACTGCCATCACCGCGCAGCTCGAACTGGTCAGCCCTTTGGCCACACTGAGCCGCGGCTACGCGATTGTGCAACGCGAAGATGGCGGCATTGTGCGCAAGGCGACCGAGGTCGCCATTGGCGAACAGGTCTCCGCACGGGTCGGTGAAGGGGTGCTTTTGTGTCGGGTGGAAAACAGGAAAAAAGCTGTTGACGCCACTACCGCATGACTTATACTGAATTTGCTGCGAACGTTATGCGGCTTTGTGTGCGAAAGCTTTACGACGACCCTATCCAGGCTGATCATCGTTATTCCTCACAGTACGCCCCCTACGCTTCTCAGCTCGAAAACCGTCCTGTCTCAGGACTCAAAGATTGTTTTTTAAGGAAATTGCATCATGTCTGAACTCAACACTGGTCGCGTAAAGTGGTTTAACGAAGCAAAGGGCTTTGGTTTCATCGCTCGTGAAAATGGCTCCGATGTTTTCGTACACTACAGTGCGATCAACGGCTCAGGCTTCCGTACTCTGA
>SLIH01000214.1 GCA_007135745.1 Halomonas sp.
GAAGGTCAGGAAGTCCAGTTCTCCATCACTCAGGGCCCCAAGGGTCCTCAGGCTGAAAACGTCTCCGCTGTCTGACAGACGCAGGCATTCAGCAAACCCGGCACACTGTGCCGGGTTTTTTTATGTCCTGAAACACTGTCTCATTTTCCCCACCACAGAAATCAATATCTTGAAAAAATCCGTCAGCAATCTGTACCCACCCGATCACCTCAACTGTTATCATTTGTAACTGGCCTGCGCGCGGTCACGTTTATCCAATAGCCGGGCCTTGAGCCACCGGCCAGAATGTCATCAACATCGCAGGCCTGCGAGAGAATCCGCCAGGGCACTTACCATGGAAAAGGAAACCCTGGGGATGCGATCTACGTCAGTAGCTCCGGATGGAAAATGCGGGCAACCAGAGCTGGGAAGCAGCCGGCAAAGCAAGACAGGACGGGAGGTTCCGAACAGAACTGGTTCGACACTGAAACTGTATTGCAGTAATCCTGAGCATGCGCCATCCTAATGAGGTTGAACGCTGCACCTGGCAACACCGATACACTGAACAAGGAGCAACTCCGCATCCACCGTAAACCAAAATCGGAAAAGAAAGGTGGACCGGAAAGCCATCAAGCATTTTCCCGAATCAAACGACAACGGGAATTTAAGGGGAGAGTTACATGAAAACCGTCGTTAGTATCAGCCTGGGCCCGAGCGAGCTCGATTACGACCTGGAAACCGAGTTCCTGGGTCAGAAGCTGAGAACAATACGCGTCGGCACCGACGGCAGTGTCGAGCGCGCCGAAGCAATGATCAAGGAATGGGAGCCCAAGGCAGATGTTATTGGTCTGGGCATGGTCCAGGACCACTATCAGGTGGGCACCCGCACCATCGTCCACGAGGATACGAAACGACTCCAGGAAGCGGTTGAATCCGTCCCTGTCACCACCGGTTCCACATTGCGCAGCATCCTTCAGGACTGGGCAGTGCGTCATGCACAGCTTGAGCTCGAGCACTGCTTTAACAACGCCAAAGTGCTTTTCCTGGACGGACAGGCCAACTACCGCCCTGCCCGAGTTTTCAGTGAATACACAGACAACCTGTTCTTCGCCGATCCCGTGCAGCAACTGGGTGTCCCGAAACTACTGACATCACTTCATCAGCTGGAACTCTATTCCACGGGAACAGGCCCGATCCGTAACTACAAGCTGTCCGGCACACTGGCCCGCCTGCCTGGCACGCGGGACCTGAACAGGTACGTGGTGAAAAAGGCGGCACAGAACGCCGATGTTGTTGCCGCGCGCTATAACGAGCTGATGGATTTCGGGCTGGAAGAGCTCGGTGGCAAAACCGTTCTGACCTCCTCCATATCAGACCAGCGACTGAAAGAGCTTGGCGATCGCGGGGTCAACGTCGTTATTGATTACACCCCACGCGTCTTTGACGAAACCGTCGGGATCAACATGGTTGAAGCCATGATCCTGGCTGCGCTTGAGCGCTCACCCGGCGAGGTCACACACGATGATTTTCTGGAAATCATCACCAACGAAGCCGACCGAATGGAACCACGCATTCTTTATCCGGCCGGATACAAGCGCATCAGTCGCTTCGCATTCGTGATCCATCCGCTTTCCCAGCAGTATTTCCGCAACGCGAAGCCACTGGATGTCGTTGCCAATTACGCCCCAGCCTCCTTTATGAATACGGTTGAGAAGGTGATGGCCTACTCTCCGCCCTTCGTGTATTCCAGGGTGACCGGTATCAAGTCACCAACGGGTGCCGAAGCCGAAGGCTGGCTGATTACCGTTGGCGGCACGCCCAAGGAAATCATGGCCCACAGTCCCGAGTTCACTTACCGGCGACTGCTGGCCGCAGCCCGTCTCGCCAAGCGACTTGGCGCTCAGATCATGGGGTTGGGTGCCTTCACCAAGGTCGTTGGTGATGCGGGTCTGACCGTATCCAAACGCTCCCCCCTGCCGATCACCACCGGCAACAGCTACAGCGCCTCCGGTGCACTCTGGGCTGCTCACGAAGCCCTGAAAAAGCTTGGCCTGGTGGAAATTGGCGAGAACAACAAGGCCAAGGCGAAGGCCATGGTGGTTGGCGCGACAGGCTCCATTGGTGCCGTTTGTGCCCGCCTGCTGGCCAAAGCCGTGGACGAGGTGTACATCGTCGCCCGGGAATCCGCCCGCCTGCTGGCACTGAAGGAGTCTATCCTGAAGGAAACGCCGGGAGCCAAAATCCACGTGACGTCCAACCCCAACAAACACCTCCGGGAAATGGACATGATCGTTACCTCCACATCGGGCGCCGGCAAACGGATTCTCGACATCATGGAGGTGAAGCCAGGCTGTGTAATTACCGACGTTGCCCGGCCTCTCGATATCCCGCCGGAGGACGTGGCCAAGCGGCCCGATGTGCTGGTTATCGAATCCGGGGAAATCGAGCTTCCCGGTGACGTGAAGATGAAGAACATCGGCCTGCCGCCGAAAGTTGCCTATGCCTGCCTGGCGGAGACCATCGTGCTGGCCCTGGAAGGCCGTTACGAAACCTTTACCGTGGGTCGCGAGATCGAGTGGGAGAAGGTCCGCGAGATCTACAAGCTGGGCCTCAAGCACGGCATGAAACTGGCATCCATCTCCGGGGTTAACGGCGTCTATACGGAAGAGGACTTCGACCGTGTGCGGACACTCGCCATGGAGAAGCGCGGCATCAAGCCGAAGGCAAACAAGAGCCAGAGCGGCGGAAAGACAGGGAAGAAGAAAACCGCGGCAGCCAGCTGAGCGTTGCCATGACATAAAAACCGCGGGCATCACCCGCGGTTTTTTTATGTCTCAGCCCTGAGAAAACGCCGCAAGGCACTTTCTGCAGATATGAGCTCCCGCCCCGTTGGTTACCATCGAGCCAACCTCCGATGAGGCCTTGCCGCAGAATGAACAGTTCACGGCTTCATCCGATCGCTTGGGTTGCTCGTCTGGACGCAACCCGAGACGCCGGGCAATCGCATCCACCTTCTCATCCGTCAGCTGCTCGGAAAGATTCCTGATTTCACGATCCAGCTCATTCTCGTCGTCCACCATAACCACTTACCTCGAAACTCAACGCTGATCCTCGCCGGGCAAACGCCCTTCCCGAGCAAGCCGCTTCCTGACCCACCGACGATACAGCATTGAGAGCATCGGGCGAATCAGCGGCAGGCCCAGAATCCAGGCCAGGGGTTTTAGTACAGGAACCCGGGACATCAGGAGGATATAGGCATCCATTTCGCGATGGATTCTGCCCTCGCCATCCTGCACATGCAGCTCCATCAGAGCATCCGTCGGATCAATCCCTTCGGCTTGAAGCTCCTCATCACGCCCGGTAATATCCAGCCAATGGACATTCTCGCCACCCTGACCCGCAAGATGCTCATAGCGCTCCCGATCCTTCACGCAAATTGGGCAGGATCCATCGTAGTAGACTGTAAGGGGCTGCTTTTGCGCCATAACCTACTCCGATTGGCCAGGTAATCGAAAAAGTGCCTGTGCTGGCGGATCGTCCCGGGCGTCACAGAAAGCTTCCCCATCCAGCGGCAGCATGGAAATGACCCGCTCATGCCCAAGATCACTCAACTGATGTGCAATGCCCAGCCCGTGCCGCACATGGCCTCGCCCAACAATCCCTACCACCACCCTATCATCGTGGCTGAATTCGTTTAATGCCTCGGCCATGGCCCGGTCCCAGACAGTCTGTGCACGCACAAAGCCATCCAGCCCGGCCGTTTCCGCAACTTCGCCTCCAGGGTGCCGCTCGTAGATCTCTCCAAGCCATTCCCGGTAATCATCCGAAGCCTCAGCGGCCCGGGAGATCCCCTGGCGCTCCGGTCCGGGAACAGAATCCCATCCGTCCCGGCCTATTCGTCGCACCAGATCATTATCGACGTTCAGCGCCACCATCGGCAGCCCATACATTCGGTTGATCCGGAACAGGGGCATGTAGAGTTCGGCGGAAAATCCCCAACGGTTCTCCCAATCAACCAACTCAAGAAATTCGCCTTCCCCAAATTCATCATCTCGCCATTGATCCAGAACCTGTTGCTGCCCCCTTTCAAACATCTCGTAGCCAATCGCAAGATGATCAAAGCGTCCGACCAGGGCAGCCAGAACCTGACTCTGCCAATGGTGATCCGGCGCCCGGCCATGGCTCTCGCCCAGCAGCACAATGGTACCGGGCGTTATGCGCTCCATCACCTCGGCTGTACTC
>SLIH01000039.1 GCA_007135745.1 Halomonas sp.
CTGGCCGATGAGCCTCCCTGAAAGAGAGGTTCACTTCGGGGCTCATACCAATGGCGCAATGTTTGGCTTCCACATGTAGGGTGCTGGTGAGCGTAGCGAACCGCACCAATATTAAGCCTCCCAAGATAGGCTAACCCCCTTCTGTGGGAGCGAGCATGCTCGCGATGGGATGTCGCTGGCCTCTCCCTGTTCAGGGGCCATCTGATAAACTACGCCCTCCCAATCCCCAATGAACAGGTATAAGCACTTGACCGACCTGACACTCCCCGGCAACAGCCTCCATCTCCACCGCGCCGCCCACTCCCTGCGCCAGGGTGGTATCTGGGCCTATCCCACAGAGGCGGTCTGGGGGCTTGGCTGTGACCCGGACTGCGACGACGCGGTGCTGGATCTGCTGGCGATGAAGCAGCGTCCCTGGGAGAAAGGTCTGATTATGGTGGCATCGGGGGTGCATCAGATTGAGCACTTGTTGGCGCCGCTGGAGCCCGGGATGCGGGAAAGAATCATGGGTTACTGGCCTGCGCCGGTGACGGTGCTTGTGCCGGATTATGAGCATCAGGTTTCTCCGCTGGTGCGGGGCAGCCATGATTCTGTTGCGGTACGTGTGAGTGCTTACCAACCGGTGATTGACCTCTGTGATGCCTTCGGTGGTCCCCTGGTGTCCACGTCCTGCAATCCGGCGGGGCGGGCGCCGGCGCGTTATGTGTGGCAGGTGCGTCAGTATTTTCAGGGGCAGTTGGACGGGATTCTTCCCGGCAGGGTTGGGGGGGCGACCCGTCCCAGCCGTATTATTGATGCAATCAGTGGGCGCGTGTTGCGAAGCTGAGTGCGACTGTCTTGCGCCTGAATTACAATCAGGCGCCGAAATCTCTCAACAGGATCGCTAAAACAATGAGTTCACCGGATAGTGACGCGGTTTATCAGTACCTGACGGACCTCCAGGATCGTATTTGCAATGAGCTTGGGGCTCGCGACGCCAGTGCTGACTTTCACGAGGACAGCTGGAAGCGTCCTGCCGGTGGTGGTGGTCGCAGCCGGGTGATTGCCGATGGCGATCTGTTTGAGAAAGGTGGCGTGAATTTCTCCCATGTCATGGGTGATGAGCTGCCGCCATCGGCCAGTGCTTCGCGGCCAGAGCTGGCGGGTGCGAGCTGGGAGGCCATGGGGGTTTCCCTGGTGATGCACCCGCGCAACCCCTACGTTCCCACTTCCCACGCCAATGTGCGCTTTTTCGTTGCCCATCCGCCGGAGCGTGAGTCGGTCTGGTGGTTTGGTGGGGGCTTTGACCTGACACCCTATTACGGATTTGTCGAGGACTGTCGACACTGGCACCGGGTGGCGCGGGATGCCTGTTCGCCTTTCGGGGAGGAGATCCATCCCCGGTTCAGTCAGTGGTGTGATGATTACTTCTATCTGCGCCACCGGGACGAGCGGCGCGGGATTGGCGGTCTGTTTTTCGATGATTTCAATGAGGTGTCATTCGATCACAGCTTCGCCCTGATGCGTTCCATCGGTGACAGCTATCTTCCGGCCTATACGCCGATTGTGGATCGTCGACGGGATCATGAATTCGGTGACCGGGAACGTCAGTTCCAGCTGTATCGCCGAGGGCGTTACGTGGAGTTCAATCTGGTCTACGATCGTGGCACCCTCTTTGGTCTGCAATCCGGCGGTCGCACCGAATCCATTCTTATGTCCCTGCCGCCGCTGGTGCGCTGGGATTATGGCTGGACCCCCGAACCGGGTTCCCGCGAGGCGGAGCTGACCGATTACTTTCTCCAACCCCGCAACTGGCTGGAGACAAACGATGAATGACAATGGCGAAGTCGCCCGTTATGCCGTGGTTGGCAACCCCATCGGCCATAGTCTGTCCCCGGTGATTCACGGTCATTTTTCCCGTCAGACCGGTGAGAACATAAGCTATGACCGGATTGAGGCGCCGCTGGAGGGTTTTGCCGCTACGGTGCAGGCATTCTTTGCTCAGGGGGGGCGCGGCCTGAATGTGACGGTGCCTTTCAAGCAGGCGGCCTGGGAACTGGTTGAGCAGCGTTCTTCCCGAGCCGAGTCCGCGGGCGCGGTCAATACCCTGTGGTGCGATGACGAGGGGCGCCTCTGTGGTGACAATACCGATGGCATTGGCCTGGTGCGTGATCTTCAGCGCAATGGCGTGGCTCTGGATGCCCGGCGCATTCTGATACTCGGCGCGGGCGGTGCCGTGCGTGGGATTATGGAGCCCTTGATTGAGGCCGGACCTTTAGAGATTGTGATTGCCAATCGAACCCTGGAAAAGGCCGAGACACTGGCCAACACCTTTGGCGGTCGTGTTGCGGTGAAGGCGATGGCTTTTGGTGATGTGGTCGATGGGTTTGATCTGATCATCAATGGCACCAGTGCCAGTCTTCAGGGTGATCTGCCGCCACTGGCCGATACCCTGGTGACGCCTGAAACGGCCTGTTATGACATGATGTATGGTTCCGGCACCACGGTGTTCAACCAGTGGGCTCAGTCCCGTGGGGCTGCATGCACCCTGGATGGCCTGGGTATGCTGGTAGAGCAAGCTGCCGAATCTTTTCGAATCTGGCGAGGTGTCCTCCCGGAGACTGAGCCGGTTATTGGTGCCCTCCGACAGTCCGGCTGACTTCCTTATCTCCCCTCCCTTACCCAGACCTGTTGCTGCCCATGAAGCTGTCATGGGCAGGAATCTGGACTATGCTGGTCTGAGTTACGGTTAAACAACGTAAATACAAACTATGGATATATTGACCCTTGTCGGGCTCATCGCTGCCGTTTCCGTCATAGTGCTTGCCATTGCCACAAGCTCTGGATTGGCGGGATTTGTGAATGTACCCGGGCTTCTGATTGTCGTCCTGGGTACCTTCGCCGTGACGCTCGTCAAGCATCGGATGGCGTCGGTAGTCAGTGCATTCAGGATGGCCTTCGGCGAGGCGTTCCGGGATCGCACGGAGAACCCACTCACACTGATATTCCAGATACGGGATCTGGCGGACATTGTCCGTAAAAAGGGTATTCTCGGGTTGGAGGATTATGAGACCAACCATGAGTTCATGCAGAAAAGCATCAATCTGGCGGTGGACGGCCACCCTCCGGAATTCATTGAGGAGGCGCTCTCGCATGAACTGCAGCAGACCCTGGAGCGTTACGAGAACGCCGAAAGGGTCTTCCGCGGTATCGGTGATTCGGCGCCGGCGCTGGGGATGATCGGTACCCTTGTGGGTCTGGTCCAGATGCTGCAGCAGATGGATGATCCGGCCAGCATCGGTCCGGCCATGGCCATTGCGTTGTTGACTACCTTTTACGGGGTTTTCCTGGCCCAGGTTATCTTTCTTCCCATGGCCGATAAGCTGCAGCTCAAGATGCAGGACGAACAGCGCAACATGACGCTGATACTGACCTCCATGCAGAACATTCTTCAGGGCCAGAACCCACGGGTGATGCAGGAAATGCTCTCCGCCTACCTCAGTCCCGAAAGCCGCAGGAAGCTCGAGCAGGGTCAGGAACAGGAGGCCTGAGGAGCGTTCATGGCGAAATTAGCCCCGCCGCGAAAGAAAAAGCGTCTGATTGGTGGTGCTCCGGGCTGGATGACCACCCTGGCAGACATGTTCATGCTGCTGCTGACCTTTTTCATCCTGCTGCTGTCGTTCTCCTCTCTTGATATGGAGCGCTATCGGGCCATGGTGTCGTCGATGGTGCAGGCGTTCAATGTGGCGCCGGATCGCATGCCGGACCCGGCCGGCCTTGCGGATCCGGAGGAAGAGCCTGCACTCATACCCGAGGATGTTCCCATTCCTCTGGAAGGAGCTCCCGCAGCACCGGCTGAGGGGGAGCGGATTCTGGAGCATGAAGTTTCTCCGGAACCACCGCAGCCGGATGTCCATCCCGGTGTGGAGCAGCTCGCCCAGATGCTGATCTCCCAAATGGAGCAGGCGGTCTCCGAGGAAACACTGGAAGTGGGTTTCGACCAGCGTCGGGTGTTGTTGCGTTTTGATGATGAGGCGACGTTCCCCTCGGCCAGCGCCAATCTGATTCCGGATGTGCTTCCGGTGGTTCAGGATATCGTCGAAATTATCGCTCGCTGCGAGGGCGAGGTGGTGGTCAGTGGTCATACCGATGATCGGCCCATTGTCAGCGACCGTTTCCGTTCCAACTGGGACCTTTCAGCCGCAAGGGCGGTTTCACTGGTGCATGAA
>SLIH01000212.1 GCA_007135745.1 Halomonas sp.
CACCGACAATGAGCAGTTCACGGTCAACCAGCGGGAGCCGGACCTTGCCGCCAATAAGGTGTTTGTAGCGTTCGTCTTTCGGATTTACCGCAACCGCCGTATCGCCGAGCATGGTTTCCGGACGGGTGGTGGCCACAACCAGATAGTCCCTGCCTTCGCTTGTGATCTGGCCATCCAGCAGGGGGTAGCGGAAATGCCAGAAATGCCCTTTCTCTTCCTTGTTCTCGACTTCCAGATCGGAAATGGCCGTATGCAGTTTCGGATCCCAGTTGACCAGGCGTTTGCCGCGATAGATCAGGCCCTCGTCGTAGAGTCGAACAAAGACTTCCTGAACGGCGCGGTAAAAGCCGTCGTCCATGGTGAAGCGCTCATGGTCCCAGTCCACGGAGGTCCCGAGCCGACGCATCTGACCCGTGATGGTGCCGCCGGAGTGATGCTTCCACTCCCAGACCTTGTCGATAAAGGCTTCGCGACCCAGATCGTGCCGGGTTACTCCTTCATCGTTGGCCAGATTGCGCTCCACAACCATCTGCGTGGCGATGCCCGCGTGGTCGGTGCCTACCTGCCAGAGCGTGTTGGACCCGCGCATGCGCTGGTGGCGGATCAGGGCGTCCATGAGTGTGTGCTGGAATGCATGCCCCATATGCAGGCTGCCCGTCACATTGGGCGGAGGAATCATGATGCAGAACGGGTCGCCTTCGCCGCTGGGGGCGAAATAGCCTTTCTCTTCCCAGAGTCTGTACCAGGTCTTTTCAATGTTTTCCGGCTGGTAGGTTTTTTCCATGGTTATGTCTGTGCCGACTGAGGATGTGAATTGAGAAAATGGATAGAGCAGAATTATACATGCCCCGTCATGAAGCGGCGACCTTCACCGCCGTCGCTGGTCATGGACCTGGGGAGTCACTCCCAGGTCGCGAAGCTGGCGGAAGTGGCGTCGGGCCTGATCCAGCACCTCCGCGTCATTGCTGGCAACAAGTGCGAGGCGGGCGAAGCGGTCGGCACTGGCCGGCAGCACCGAGGCCAGAACAATCAGCGTATCCCAGTCCTGCTCGCTGGGTTGGCACTGCAGGATGGCCACGGGTGATGCCGGTTGCTGGTCATTCGAATTCAGCCAATCATGAGGCAGAAAGGCATCAGGGCGGTAGGACCACAGCAGGTCATCCAGTGCCGCTGCCAACGGATCATCATCACAGTAGATACCTACCCGATCCCCTTCATGCCAGGCTTTTTCCGCCAGCCGTGCTGCATGCCGCAGTCGCGCATCCTCGCCCGATTGGGCGAGGATGTGGAACCAGTAACGTGCCGGCTCGGACATGATCAGGCCGAGCCCGAGCGGCGCAGGAGATAGTTGACCAGCAGCGGCACCGGTCGACCGGTTGCGCCTTTCTCCTTGCCGCTGACCCAGGCGGTACCGGCAATATCGATATGCGCCCAGGGATAGGCTTTGGTGAAGCGCGACAGGAAGCAGCCAGCGGTAATTGTCCCCGCCGCTTTACCGCCCACGTTCTGCATGTCGGCAAAGTTGCTGTCGAGCTGGCTCTGGTATTCGTCCCAGAGGGGAAGCTGCCAGGCCCGGTCGCCGGTTTCCTCACCGCTGGCGAGCAGGTCATTGACGACGCTGTCGTCGTTGCCCATGACGGCACTGGTGTCGTGTCCCAGTGCGACGATACAGGCACCGGTCAGCGTCGCCATATCCACCACGGTGGCCGGGTTGAAGCGCTCAACGTAGGTCAGCGCATCGCACAGAACCATGCGCCCTTCAGCATCCGTGTTGATCACCTCGATGGTCTGCCCGGACAGGCTGGTGACGATGTCTCCAGGGCGGGTGGCATTGTGGCTTGGCATGTTCTCCGCTGCCGCGATCACACCGATGATGTTCGCCCGGGGTTTCAGGCGTGCCACGGTTGTCATGGTGCCCAGGACACTGGCGGCGCCGCCCATATCGTATTTCATCTCATCCATGCTGGCGGCGGGCTTCAGGCTGATGCCGCCGGTGTCGAAGGTGATTCCCTTGCCCACCAGTATATGCGGTGGTTCCTTCGGGTCGCCGGCGCCCTGGTAATGCATGAGGATCAGGCGGGCGGGCTGGCTGCTCCCCTGGGAGACGGCCAGCAGGGAACCCATTCCGAGCTCCGTCATGGCGTCCTCGTCCAGGATTTCCGTGCGGATATGGGGTGCCTCGGCGGACAGCTTCTGAGCCTGTTCGCCCAGCCAGGTGGGATGGCAGATATTGGGCGGCGTGTTGCCCAGGGTACGGGTGACGTTCATGCCTTCGCCAACGGCCTTTCCTCTATCCAGGGCCGACTGCAGATCCTCGCTCTCAGTCGCCACCATCACCTGTTTGAGCGCGGGCGCCTTGCCCTTATCGCTCTTGAAATCGGTAAAACGGTAAAACGCCTGTTCAAAGGAGCGGGCCGTCACCTCGGCGCTCCAGCGCTGGTCCCGGCCCTGAACCTTCAGGTCGGCAAACGCCACCAGGGCATTGGTTGCCCCGGTCTCGCGGATTCGGCTGGCGCCACCGAGAGCCATTCTGGCAAAGGTCACTGCCGTCATTTTCTCCGGCTTGCCAGCGCCAACGAGAAGCAGACGTTTCCAGTTTTTATGGTCTCGAAGCACATGAAGCTCGGTGGTCCCGATCCCGGCACTGAAATCGCCATCCCTGCAAAGCTCGGAGATCAGGCCATTGGTTTCGGCATCGGCCAGACGGGTGGATTCCGGCCAGTCATCCCCATCGGGTACTGCCACTACCAGACAGTCTGTACGGGTTTCCTCGAGGGATTGCGTTGAAATGCTGTAGTCCATGGCTGCTCCGTTGCGCCTCACTTGGTTATTGCCATTTGGGATGCCCGGTCGGGGTGCCTTGCGGCGGCCGTTATGGGCGGTGCTGTCATTGGTCGTACAGGTTAACTAGAATAGCGGTTTCTGTCAGGCTTGTTCGGTCTGCTTGTTCCTTTTCCAATTCCTGGAAGGCTCGGTTTGCTGATAATCTTTCGTTACCTGTCGCGTCAGGTTCTGGTCACCATGCTGGCGGTCACCATTGTGCTGCTGCTTGTCTTCATGAGTGGTCGGTTCCTGCAGTACCTGGCTTCCGCCGCCCAGGGTGATATTTCCCCCGGCATTCTTTTTGCCGTTATGGGCTATCGCATGCCGGAATTTCTGGAGCTGATCCTGCCACTGGGTTTTTTCCTCGGCATATTGCTGACCTACGGGCGGATGTACCTGGAAAGTGAGATGACGGTACTCTCGGCCTGCGGTGTCAGCGACCGGCAGATCATTTTTCTGACGATGGGGCCCGCCCTCCTTGTGATGGGGATTGTCGCGCTCATGAGCCTCTATCTTACGCCGGCCGGCATTCAGCAGGTGGATCGCATCTTCACCGAACAGGCGCAGGTGACTGAATTTGAGATGCTGGCCCCTGGACGCTTCCAGAGCCTGAGCAGTGGTGATCGGGTTACCTACACGGAAGCGCTCAGCGAAGACCGGCGTGAATTGCGCAACGTGTTCATGGCCGAGGGTGGTGAAGGCCGTGACCGGGTGACGTTGATGATGGCGGATCGCGGAACCCAGATCATCGAGCAGGAAACTGGAGAGCGCTTTCTGGTACTGCACGGTGGCACACGGTTTGAGGGTCGGCCGGGCAGTGGAGGCTTTGATGCCACCACCTTCGAAGCCTATGGGCTGAGAATAGAGACACCGGATATTGCCCGTCAGAGACAATCCGAGGAAGGCATACCCACCCTGGAGCTTCGCGCATCGGAGGATCCGGAAATGCGGGCCCTGTTTCACTGGCGCATTTCCCTTCCCATGCTTGTGCCCATTATTGCCATTCTGGGCGTGCGCCTGAGCAAGGTGAATCCACGTCAGGGGCGGTTTTTTCATCTGCTGCCTGCCATGCTGATCTATATCAGCTACCTGGGCGTGTTGCTGCTTGGCCGCGATGCCATCGCCGAAGAGACCCTGCCTGACTGGCTGGGCCTTTGGTGGGTGCATGGGATCTATCTGTTGATTGCCGTGGGCCTGGTGCTCTGGCCGGAGTGGAAGCTCAAGCGCCAGGGGAGGCGTCATGCGACTGCTTGACCGTTACATACTTCGCACCGTTTCCGCTGCCATTGTCCTGGTTCTGCTGGTGGTGATGGCGCTCGACTTTGTCTTTGCGTATATCGCCGAGCTGGACGACACCCGGAATAACTACCAGGCCTGGGAAGC
>SLIH01000148.1 GCA_007135745.1 Halomonas sp.
AGCCGTAGCCCACCCCCAACCGATAGCCGGGCGTGAAGAACTCCGTTGCGGAAGCACGCTCCATCAGGGTCAGGTGTTGCGGTTCGGTCATGGCTTCCAGTCCCCGCGGTACCCGTTGCTGACCCAGCTCAAGCTCACCAACGACCAGCCGATGGGTCAGGCTGAGGCGCGTAATGCCCAATTCCTGCTCCGCAAAGTCGTAACCGGCCTGCCAATACCAGTCGCGATTCAGGTCACCCGAAAGCTGCAGTCGGGCGCGACGCCCAAGAAAATCATTGCGTACTTCAAGCTCGTCTTCCGCGTGCATGGCGGCATCAATCTGGACCAGACCAGAAACTTCGGGGGCCTCGGTCAACCGGTCACTGGCAGCAGACGAGAAGGTGGAGAAGACGGCTGAAACAGCCAGAGCAAATACTGACAGACAGCGTTTCGAAGGGTAAATCACGTTCATTGTCACTCATCCCTGAATGGTGGAGCCGTCACTTCCTGACGGACCTGAAAAGTATCAGCCCAGGGCCAACCCGAGCTGCAACCGGGCAAGACCGGGAAGATTGAGCAGTGTCTGCCTGGGGGAATGGCGTTGTCGCATGGCATCATCAAGGTAGCGGTCGATCCGCGACCACAACCCACCCAGCTCCGCTCTGTCAGCCTGATCCGAAACATTTCGGTGGGCTTCCAGAACGGTCGGCCAACCTTCGGTGCGATCCTGCAGCCACGTCCAGCTCAACAGGGATATCCATTGCTCAACCGGGTCGGCACAGTACTCCGGCCCCTGATACAGACCGGCCAGAAAATACCCCTGTTCCGCCTTGCTGATGCTGTTGACCAGCGCCGGAACCTCCGCCACCAGTTGGGCGGCCACGTCCGTAACCGCTTTCTCGTCTCCACCCTTGAGCTCAAGCTCAAGCTCACAGAGCGGGAGCCGGTATTGGTCAGCCGTAATCTCTCCCTGATCCAGGGCACACTCAATCGAAGCGGCATTCTGCCCCGCTTCGCCCTGCACTTCAAGGTCAACCAACTGTCTCTCGAAGCAGGTCTCAAAGCAGGGTTGAAGTCGATCAAGTGTTTCACTTCCGGCCAGGGGCGTATCAGCCAGTCCAGCTCTGTCCAGCTCGACGGCCGGAATCACCCATTCCCACTCCTGTCGGCGAGCCACTCCGCCGCAGACTTCACCCCGGGTCTTGAGCGTCTGCAGCACGACATCCCCAGCCTGACGGATACGCAGCGCCACGCGCTGACGATTGAGATCACCTTCCGGGGTATCGTAATAGATATTACGCATGGGGATGGTGCGCCCGGCTACTGAGCCCGGGCGCGAAAGGAGCCATTTGCGGGCAAGTGCTATCCTGCCCGCATCCATGGAGAGCTTTATTTCAATTTCGCTTCCCATTTCAGGCTCAACAGACCAATCAGAAACGGTAGGCTGCACCAATCATGAGATCACGACGGTGTGCTGTCTTGCGAGGCTCCGCCTGATGGCCCTCTACATAGACGCGGAAGCGCTCAGAGAGGTTGTGCAGGAACTGAACCGTATAGGCATGGGTCAACTGCCTGCCCTCAACCCGATCCCGTTCCCGTTCGTAAGCAAAGGCGTACTGTGTCCGTCCAATGTGATAGGTGCCGAGCATCCCGAAAACATCGGCCACATCATCACGGTACTGGTACTGGGTGGTCAGGCTCCAGTTGTTGGAATCATAGGTCGCTCGAGCGCCGTAGATGGTCGTGTTGTCCGGGCCCTTGCCATTCTCATTTGAGTCCAGGCCAAAGCTGTATTCCCAGTTACCGGATTGGTAGCTGGAGACCAGCTGGAAGGGGCGACTGGTCTTGCCCTGCTCTTCCAGCATGTCCTCATCGCCGTCTTCATTGAACTGCATGGCCCCGTGAAACTGCCAGCCATCACGACCGGGCGAGCTGTACTGAAGCAGGTTACCCCGCCCGGTATCGAAGGCACCGGGCAGATTGCGTGTTTCGCCGCCGTTGCGGAATTCACTCTCGAAGAAGTTGGCGATGTGATCGATGTGCTGTTCATAAACCGTGTCGTCGGTACCACCCCAGACCCGGCCAAAATCACCTTCAACCCCGATATAGGCGTATTCCAGATTCTGAAAGCTGTCATCGTCATTGTCGGCGTCGAACCACCATTCCGCGCGAAAGAAGGCATCCAGACCCGGGACAATCTCATGCTGATTGCGCACACCAAGAAATGACTCGTTATCCTTGAACCGGGACTTGCCGCCAGTCACCCCGTCGTTGGTATGGTTGTGCTCCATGACCAGGGAAATCTGGCCATAGACTTCAGGCAGCATGTCCATGCGGTGAGTGACCTCATCCAGATCCGCGGAAGCAAGGACGGGACCACTGACGAGCAGGCATGTGGCCAGTGGCCAAAAACGGAAATGTTTCATGGTTACCTGGTTTCCTTTGATCGAGGTTACCTGAGTGCCTCTATTCCGGGCCGCCCCGGAACAATGCGTGGATTAAAAAAGTGCGGGCAAGCATACCACTGTCCCCGAAAACGCTAAACCTCCAACAGGAAGGTTACGGGACCGTCATTCTCAAGCGAGACCTTCATATCCGCGGCAAAGACGCCGGTTTCGACCCGTCCCAGCCCTTCCAGCGCATGAGCACAGTCGACAAAGTACCCGTAGAGCGCTTCCGCTTTGTCCGGGCTGGCACCGGAGCTGAACGAAGGCCGCATCCCCTTGCGGGTGTCGGCTGATAACGTGAACTGCGAGACAACCAGAAGATCTCCCCGGCTATCAACCAGGCTGCGGTTCATCCGCCCCTGATCGTCCGGAAATATTCGATAGCCCGTCACCCGTTCCAGCAGACGCCTGGCCCGAGATTCATCGTCATCCTTCTCCACACCAAGCAGCAGCAGTACCCCCCGCTCAATTGAGCCGACGACACTGCCATCCACGGTGACGCTTGCCTGGTTAACCCGCTGAATCAACCCCTTCATGCATACCCCCTTCCAGTGCGCAGGCAGACGGAATGATGCCACGAGGTGAAACTGCCATCCAGACGCCCCGAAGCGGTGCACTGGCCACAGAGCGCACCACTTCAGAGCAAAGGAAACCTGCTCAGCACCTGACAATATCGGATCAAAAACGCCTTATCCCAATGTTTTTTATGAATTTTCAAAAACGGGCACGGGACATGCACTGGCTCGGGCAGGTCGCGCTCCACACTGGACGGAGCACGCTGCGACTGTTGTTGAAAATCTGACCATCAAAAGAGGCAATCAAGATGCAAACACGTAAAAATCGTCTTGCCAGCTACATCACTGCAGGCCTGCTCGCCAGCGGCGCTGCAACCATCAGCTCGCCGGTAATTGCCGATCCCAGCGTTGGCGCGGGCCTGGAAGTCTCCAATATGTACCTGTGGCGGGGCCTGGATCTTGGCGCCCCCAATGCAACGCCCATGATCGCAGGCTCACTGGAAGTGGACAGCGGATTCGGTTTTTATGCGGGCACCTGGGCGGCCAGTGGCGACTCAACAGCAGGCACGGAACTGGACCTTTACCTCGGTTACGCAATGGACCTCACCGATGACATTTCCGTCGACGCCGGCGTTGTCACCTACACCTATCCAAGCACCACTCGGGACGATCCTGAATTCAGTGGATTCGGAGACCTGTCCGAAGCCTATATTTCAGTCAGCGGCTATGGTTTGGGGCTTGATTACTACAACAATATCGCCGGTCTTTCAGGCTACGACTACTTTGTATTGAGCTACGGTTACGGACCATTTGGTGTTGCCGTCGGTCGACACAACTTCGACAACGAAGCCCAGGGTGGTGATTTCGGTGAAGACATGACCCACCTGGACCTCAGCTTCGCCTTCAATGACGAACTGTCCTTCACTGCCAGCACCATTGTTGATTCCGATATCGACGACAATGTGCGCTCCAGCACCCTGCTGCAGGTGCTGTATACCAAGTCGTTCGACCTGTACTGAAAGTAGCTCGTGCTATCCGGGCCCCGGTACATAACCGGGGCCTTTTTATGTCAGCCCGAACTCCGGAGCCAGCAATTCATCCATGTTGTGCACGGCGCGGATCAACGCATCAACAATGGGCGCTTCCGAAGCCGAGTGCCCGGCATCGCGGATGATTGAAAGATCCGATTCCGGCCAGGCCTCGTGCAGGGTCAGGGCG
>SLIH01000244.1 GCA_007135745.1 Halomonas sp.
CAGGGTAAGGAAGACCTGACCGATGAGCAGATCATCGAACGTATGATGATCCCGCTGTGCATCGAGACGGTTCGCTGCCTTGAAGACAACATTGTAGGTACGGCCGCTGAAGCTGACATGGGTCTGATCTACGGCATCGGCTTCCCGCCCTTCCGCGGCGGCGCACTGCGGTATATCGACGATATCGGCCTGGATGAGTTCTGCAAAATGGCAGACAAGTACAAGGACCTCGGTCCGCTGTACCATCCAACCAAAGGCATGCGTGAAATGGCCAAGTCTGGCAAGAAGTTTCACGGCTAATCGTTGACTGAGTTTTCCGAACGGAGAAGATCTATGAGCCTTAATCCGAAAGACGTTGTCGTAGTCGATTGCGTACGGACGCCGATGGGTCGTGCCAAGAATGGCTGTTTCCGCAATGTGCGTGCCGAAGACCTGTCCGCGGCCGTGGTGGAAGCACTGTTTGACCGCAACCCGAAGCTGGACCCCAAGGAAGTCGAAGATGTCATCTGGGGCTGTGTAAACCAGTACAAGGAACAGGGTCTGAACATTGCCCGTCAGATGTCGCTGATGACGCGCATTCCCCACGAGGCGGCTGCACAGACGGTCAACCGCCTGTGCGGCTCTTCCATGAGCGCCATCCACACGGCGGCCCAGGCCATCCAGACCGGTAACGGCGATGTGTTCGTTATCGGTGGCGTGGAGCACATGGGGCACATTCCCATGGAATCCGGCTTCGACCACAACCCGGCGTCCTCCAAGTACACCGCCAAGGCTTCCAACATGATGGGGCTGACCGCGGAAATGCTGGCCAAGATGCACGGCATCACCCGCCAGCAGCAGGATGAGTTCGGTTATCGTTCTCACCAGCGGGCCCACGAGGCGCGTGAAGAAGGCCGCTTCGACAATGAGATCATCCCTGTCGAAGGCCATGACGAGAACGGCTTCAAGACCCTGATCGAGCAGGACGAAACCATTCGTCCTGAAACAACTGTGGAAGGTCTGTCCCAGCTCAAGCCGGCGTTTGATCCCAAGAACGGCACCGTGACAGCCGGGACCTCTTCCCAGCTGACCGACGGCGCCGCCGGCATGATCATCATGTCCGCCGAAAAGGCCAAGGCGCTGGGGCTGAAGCCCATCGCCAAGGTGCGTGCCATGGCCGTTGCCGGCTGTGACCCCGCCATCATGGGCTATGGCCCGGTTCCTGCGACCAAAAAGGCACTCAAGCGCGCTGGCCTCAAGGTTGAGGACATCGACTACTGGGAGCTCAACGAAGCCTTCGCCGGGCAATCCCTGCCGGTGCTGAAGGACCTCAAGCTCCTTGATGTGATGGACGAGAAGGTCAACCTCAATGGCGGCGCCATTGCCCTGGGTCACCCTCTGGGTTGCTCCGGTGCCCGGATCTCCACAACACTGCTGAACATCATGCAGCAGCGTAAGGGGACCCTTGGTGTGTCCACCATGTGCGTTGGTCTTGGACAGGGGACAGCGACCGTTTTCGAACGCGTCTGATGCCCTTGTGCAGTCGAAAAGCCCGGCCCTGTGCCGGGCTTTTTACTTTAGGTGGGAAACATTTGATTTACGTTATTCCTTGACCCTAAGCCATTGAAGCCATATATATTGTCGCCACAATTCCTCAAATGCTGCCGGAAGTGTGGCTGATCCGGACGGAGCTTATTCCTCGCTATGGGTAAAAATCTGGTTATTGTCGAGTCGCCCGCCAAGGCCAAGACCATAAACAAGTATCTGGGCTCGGACTATGTCGTGAAGTCCAGCATTGGTCATATCCGCGACCTTCCCGTCAGCGGTTCCGGCAGCAAGGTGGATCCCAAGGAGCGTGCCCGGCAGGCTGCCCAGACGCGCAAGATGGATCCGGAAACGAAGGAGCGTTTCAAGCAGGAGAGGGCGCGTGAACAGTTGATTCGCCGCATGGGCGTGGATCCGGAAAACGATTGGCAGGCGCGTTACGAGATACTGCCCGGCAAGGAGAAGGTGGTCAGTGAATTGCAGCGGCTGGCAAAAAACGCCGATTCCGTCTATCTGGCGACGGACCTTGACCGTGAAGGGGAGGCCATTGCCTGGCACCTGCAGGAAGCGATTGGTGGCGAAGAGAGCAAATACCGGCGGGTGGTGTTCAATGAGATCACCAAGCGCGCCATACAGGAAGCCTTTTCCGAGCCCTCCGATGTCAATTACAACCGGGTCAATGCCCAGCAGGCGCGGCGTTTTCTGGACCGGGTCGTGGGTTACATGGTTTCTCCGCTGCTGTGGAGTAAGCTGGCCCGGGGCCTGTCAGCAGGTCGCGTCCAGTCCGTAGCGGTCAAGCTGATTGTCGAGCGTGAACGCGAGATCCGTGCCTTTGTCCCGGAAGAGTACTGGGAGCTTGACGCCACTCTGACTCCGCCGGACAGCTCGGATCAGAAGATTCCCTTCGAGGTGGCGCGCTACCAGGGCAAGGCATATCGCCCCGGTAACGAGAAAGAAAGCACTGAGCACGTTGAGCGTCTGCAAGCCCTGGAGAAAGCGGCAGACGGCAAGAGTGGGTTTGTTGTCTCCAGGCGTGAGGACAAACCGACCAAATCCCGGCCCAATGCGCCTTTTATCACGTCCACGCTGCAGCAGGCGGCCAGTAATCGCCTTGGCTTCAGTGTCAAAAAGACCATGACACTGGCCCAGCGCCTCTACGAAGCCGGTTTCATCACCTACATGCGTACCGACTCAACCAACCTGAGTCAGGACGCGATCCAGAGTGCTCGCGGCTATATCGAGAAAAAGTACGGTGATCGCTATTTGCCCGAGAAGTCGCGCTACTACACCTCGCGTGAGGGCGCACAGGAGGCTCACGAGGCGATTCGCCCCTCGGACGTGAAACGTACTGCAAGCGATATCAGCGGCCTTGAGAAGGACGCTGAGCGCCTCTATGACCTCATCTGGCGGCAGTTTGTCGCCTGTCAGATGACGGATGCGGAATTCACCAGTACCTCCGTGACTGTCAGCGCCGGGGATTACGAACTGCGCACCAAGGGCCGCATCATCCGGTTTGATGGTTATCAGAAGGTTCAGCCTCCGGGAGGCAAGAAAGAGCAGGATGTGGTCCTGCCCGAGATCGCCGAAGGCGATGCCCTGAAGCTCGAGAAACTCGAACCGAGCCAGCATTTCACCAAGCCGACCCCGCGGTACTCCGAAGCCAGTCTGGTCAAGGAGCTGGAAAAGCGCGGCATTGGCCGGCCCTCCACCTACGCCTCGATCATTTCCACCATCCAGGATCGTGGCTATGTACGCCTGGAAAACCGGCGTTTTTATGCCGAGAAGATGGGCGATATCGTCACTGACCGCCTTTCGGAATCCTTTTCCAACCTGATGGACTACAATTTCACGGCCCGGATGGAGGAAGAGCTGGATCAGATTGCCGAAGGCGAGGAGGACTGGAAGAAGGTTCTCAACGAGTTTTATGGTCAGTTCAGGCAGCAGCTGGAGGAGGCCCAGTCACCCGAGCAGGGTATGCGCGGTAACACGCCGACCGATACCGACATCGAATGCCCCAGCTGCGGTCGCCATATGCAGATCCGTATCGCCAGCACCGGTGTTTTCCTGGGCTGCTCCGGCTATTCCCTGCCACCCAAGGAACGCTGCAAGCAGACCATGAATCTGGTCTCCGGTGACGAAGCCGTCAGCGTGGATGACGACGATGGTGAGGGCGAATCCCGCCTTCTGCGGCAGAAACACCGCTGCAAGCTCTGCGGCACCGCCATGGACAGCTATCTCATTGACGAGAAGCGTAAGCTTCACATCTGTGGCAATAACCCGGACTGTCCCGGCCATGAAGTTGAGCATGGCAGTTTTCGCATCAAGGGCTACGAAGGTCCCACTCTCGAGTGCGACAAGTGCGGCAGCGAGATGCAGCTGAAAACAGGGCGTTTCGGGAAATACTTCGGCTGCACCAGTACCGAATGCAAAAACACCCGGAAGCTGCTGCGCAACGGGGAACCGGCGCCGCCCAAGATGGACCCTATCCCGATGCCTGAACTGCGTTGCCAGAAAGTGGACGATACCTATGTGCTGCGCGATGGCGCCTCGGGCCTGTTCCTGGCGGCCAGCCAATTCCCCAAAAACCGGGAAACGCGCCCGCCGCTGGTGAGCGAGATAAAACCCCA
>SLIH01000293.1 GCA_007135745.1 Halomonas sp.
ACGATCTCAGGGGTGAGCGATGCGTTTTGTTTCTGTCTTGGGGCTGCTGCTGATGCTGTCCGGGTGCTCCACACTTTTTTTCTATCCTACGGAAGAGCACGTCCAGACACCTGAGGATCAGGGTCTGGAATACGAGGATGTCTATCTCGAGCGCGAGGACGGACCCAGGCTGCATGGCTGGTGGTTGCCGGCGGCAACGGATGAAGTCAAAGGGACTGTTTACCACCTGCATGGCAATGCCCAGAACATCAGCACCCATCTGATGAGTGTGTTCTGGCTACCGGAGCAGGGTTACCAGGTATTTCTTCTGGACTACCGTGGCTATGGCAAATCCGAAGGGCGCGCCCGCATTGCCGGTGCGCTCGATGACGTTCAGATGGGGCTGGACTGGCTCCTGGACAATGAACGTACGCAGGGGCCGGTCATCCTCCTGGGTCAGAGTCTGGGTGGCTCACTGGGCGCGGCCGTGTTGGGCCGCGAGCAGAACGAGGGGAAAGCGGATTGCGTGATCCTGGAAGCGGCCTTTACCGGCTATCGGGACATCACCAGGGATGTCATGCGCCAGACCTGGCTGCTGTGGCCCTTCAGCTTTGTCATGGCGCCGTTGATGCCGGGGTCCGATAACCCCATTGACCGAATCGACAAAATCGCACCCCGCCCGCTTATGATCATGCACAGCAAAGAGGACGAAGTGATTCCGTTCGAACACGGCCAGCGCCTGTTCGAGGAAGCGGGAGAGCCGAAAGAGTTTATCCGCCTCTACGGACGCCACGGCCAGGGCACCGCTTTCCCCACCGTGCGGCGTAAGATGCTGGAGTTTATGAGTGGGGAGTGCCAGTAGGAGCCTGCTTGCAGGCGATTGGGGTCAGAGGCACCCCCAAACCGTATCGCCTGCACGCAGGCTCGTACAGGTCGCAGGTCGCAGGTCGCAGGTCGCAGGTCGCAAGTAGCAGGTTGCAGGTTGCAGGTAGTGCATCGTCAGTGATCGGGTGGAGGTGCTCCATCCCCTGCCTGAATTACGCTTTTACTTGCTACTTGCTACTTGCTACTTGCTACTTGCTACTTGCTACTTGCTACTTGCTACTTGCTACTATTTTTTACCCATTCCCCTTACGCATCTGCTCGTACTCGTCTTCAAAGAAGAACTTCTCTTCCCCGAAGGCCGGTTCGAGCTCGTGCAGCCAGGTGGCGGTTTCGCTGTATTTGGCGAAGAAGGGACGCTGGACCCAGTCCGGGTTGCGGCCCTGCAGGAAACGCAGAACGAAGACTTTCTCGCCGTTGATTTCGGTAATACCCTGAACTTCCACCTTGCCGGGACCAGCACTCATGGAGGGTCCGCGTGCTGTACGGCCCAGCCCCGAGACCTGTTTGATGGCGTCCCGGTAAATATGGAACGCCTTCGCCAGGGGGATCTCGAAATAGTTCTTGGCGCCGGTATCACGCTCTACGAACATGTAGTAGGGAATGATGCCAAGCTGCACCTGTTTCTTCCACAGGCGCGCCCAGTCGTCGGCATTGTCGTTCACATGGCGGATTACCGGGCCCTGGGCACGGATCTCGGCACCTGTTGAACGGATCCGGCGGATGGCTTCCTCGGCAATGTCCGTGGTGATTTCCTGCCAATGGTTATAGTGGGCCATCAGCGCCACGTGTTTGCCCGCGTCGACCAGGCGGGCAAACAGATCCATCAGTTCATCCGCGTCCTTGTCGGTGACAAAACGATAGGGCCAAAAGGTCAGGGCCTTGGTGCCGATGCGGATGGTCTGAATATGGTTGAACTCCGGCTCCAGAAGCGGTTCCAGATACTGGATCAGGTTCCGGGTCTTCATGACCATGGGATCACCGCCGGTGACCAGCAGGTCGGAAATCTCCGGATGGGCCTGAAGGTAACCGTGGAGCTTCTCGGCGTCGGTGGAGGAGATCTGAAGGTCCTTGTCACCGACGAACTGTGCCCAGCGGAAGCAGAAGGTGCAGTAGGTGTGGCAGGTTTGACCCTGGGCCGGGAAAAACAGCACGGTTTCGTTGTACTTGTGCTGAATGCCTTCAAGCGGCTCCCCGTTGAGCGTCGGCAGGTTCATCGCCATCTGACCGGCCGGATGGGGATTCAGCTCTTCGCGGATCTCGCGGGCCACAGCTTTGATTTCCGCCTTGTCGGCGCCTTCACGGTGCAGCTGGGCCATGCGCTCGAAGTGTTCGTCACTGAGCATGCCTTTCTGCGGGAAGGTCAACTGGTAGATGGGGTCGTTGGGCACATTGTCCCAGTTGATCAGTTCATTGATGACGTATTCGTTGACACGGAACGGCAGTACGCTGGAAACCACCTTCATTTCGAAGCGGGTTTCCTCTGGCAGCTTCTGGATCGGCTCGATCTTGTCGAGTTGGCGGTCGGTAAAGACCTTGAAGCGGCGTTCTTCAAATTCTGTTGTCGGGATCCGCTGCGGGATAGTGACAATCGAGTTCATAAGCTGTCCTCGCAGGTTTTAAAAGTGCAATCACTATGAGAATTTCGTGCGACCCGTTGGCTTCCTGTACGGGCATCCCCGGACTCCCGGGGCCGTCATCAACGGGCATGTCTGGTCTGCTGGTGACTGTCAGGGTGAGCCGGGCTCAAAAAGGAGACAGATTATAACCAAATCAGACCCGGATTTCAGCCGTAGCGACTGAATAAAAAGTGAGCAGGGCTGCAAAGCCTTGATTGCGGGGGGGTAAAAGCTGACTAACGACCGATTATGAAGGTCTCAGAAAAAACTTCCATGTTGTGGATTGTGGAAAAGCCCAGAGCCGAGTCGTTAGAGTTACCAAAGTTGATATTGTCCCGCCGAATCTCGCCAATCCGGACTGAATTGATAATGTGAAGACCCGCCCCTCGATTCGGGTTCGCCGGAACGGCTGAGGATTGAACATCTTTGCCAATCAGACTGATGGTTGTGGCTCCGCTGCCATCCAGCGATGGGATGGTCCGCTCATTTGGGGCAGTAACGTTGGGGAGGCTGCGTGAAATCAGTGGAATAATACTGCTGCTGGCGCGAGAGGCCTGAGCTTCGGGCCTGTTGGTGTCGGAAAACAGGGTGCTCATTGCCAGGGTAACCGCGGCAACTTCGCCCGCTGTTTGTTCGATCGGTCCAGCCATCTCGTTTTCATCGCCAGGCAGAGCGCCTCCTGCTGCCGGAGCGCCCATAATGTTGATTACATTGCCAGAGGTAATGTGAACACTGCCCATGTCGGACTCGTCCAGCGCCTCGACGGCCTGGGCAGGTAATGTCGTCAGCAGGGATAAGCTGAGGATTGTCGCGCTGAAGAATCGGATGTCCATGACTTAAGTTCGTGTCCCTGTCCTTGATGACGCAATACCACTTCTTTTTGCTTCGCCAGGAGGTTAATGAATGTTAATGGCAATTATAGGGTAGGGTGAAATCAGGTTAAATAGCGATCAGCTTCGGTTTGTCATGAATGTGCGCTGGTGCACGCCTTTGCTCGCGTCTGTAAAAAATGAAAGCTTCAAAGACCTGGCTGTTTTGTGATAGCCGCCGCTGCATGGCGTCGCGGGTACTTGTGTTTAAATCTTCCAACATGGATCGGGGGTTATGATCTATGCTTATCTGGTAACAATGTGATTACAGTTCGGTCGGTAAAGCGGCACGTCTCATTGAAAGGAGAGATCCATGAGCCAGGACGAGGATCCGATTGAAACCCGGGAATGGCTGGAAGCGCTGGAATCGGTCATCCAGTACGAGGGCGTGGAGCGCGCCAAATACCTGCTGGGCAAACTTTCGGATCGTGCCAGTCGTGCCGGCACTCCAATGCCCTATGCCATTACCACCCCCTTCCGTAACACCATCAACCATGCTGATGAATCCCGTATGCCCGGCGACATGTTCATGGAGCGCCGCATTCGCTCCCTGATCCGCTGGAACGCCCTGGTGATGGTGCTGCGGGCAAACAACAAGCCCGGGGAGCTTGGCGGCCATATCTCCACCTTCTCTTCCGCCGCGACACTGTATGACGTGGGCTTCAATTATTTCTTCCATGCCGGCGATGAAACGCGGGAACCGGATCTGGTGTACTTTCAGGGGCACGCCTCGCCCGGCATCTATGCTCGCTCATTTCTTGAAGGCCGCTTCGAGCAGGAGCAGCTGGACCATTA
>SLIH01000344.1 GCA_007135745.1 Halomonas sp.
CCCGGACCGGCATACCATGATCCCGGCACAGGCAGATTGCCGTCAGATCCATAACCCCCAGACGTTGCTCCAACACCTGATCATAGGTCAGGCGGTCGTATTTAACGGCATCCGGGTTGGAAACAGGATCATCAGAATAAACACCGTCCACCTTGGTCGCCTTCAGCACCACATCGGCCTCTACCTCGATGCCTCGCAGGCAGGCAGCGGAATCCGTGGTAAAAAACGGATTACCTGTACCGGCGCAGAATACCACGACGTCTCCACCCTTGAGATCACGCATTGCCTCCCGGCGGTCGTAGTGTTCAACGATACCGCTCATGGGAATGGCCGACATGACCCGACTCTGGATATTGGAACGCTCCAGGGCATCACGCATGGCCAGCCCGTTCATCATTGTGGCCAGCATACCCATGTGATCCCCGGTAACGCGGTCCATGCCGGCAGCGTGCAGCGCGGCACCACGAAAAAGGTTTCCGCCGCCCACGACCACGCCCACCTGAACACCAATAGCCACCAGCTCGCCAATCTCCAGCGCCATACGATCCAGAACCTTCGGGTCAAGCCCGAATTCATGCTCGCCCATAAGGGCTTCACCACTGAGCTTCAGAAGTACACGTTTATAGCGGGTCTGGGAGACACTCTGACTGGGCATGGCAGCTAACCTCTTAACCGGACGGCAGGTCGGGCAATCCCTCGGGACCACCCTTCGAATACAAACCCGCCGCAACAGCACGCCCCTCGGGGACACACTGTGCGGCGTGGCAATGGGTGAGAGGCCTGCCTCTCACCTGACAACGGCGCGATACCCGCACCGTCACAGTCCAAAAAAGAAATCAGGACTTGAGCTGCGCGGCAACTTCAGAGGCGAAGTCGGTTTCTTCTTTCTCAATTCCCTCGCCGACCTCGTAGCGCACAAAGGTCTGCAGCTCCGCACCTTTCTCTTTCAGGAGTTCGCCGACACTCTGGTCCGGATTTTTCACGAAAGGCTGCTCCACAAGACTGTTTTCCTTGAGAAACTTCTTGATGCGCCCGGTCATCATCTTTTCAACAATTTCCTCGGGCTTGCCTTCCATGTCCGGCTGGGCACGAATAACGGCCTTTTCTTTCTCAACGTCGTCTTCAGGCATGTCCTCGGGCTTGCCGACACGCGGATTCACTGCGGTAATGTGCATGGCAACGTCGCGTGCCAGCTCTTCACTACCTCCCTGAAGTGCAACCAGCGCACCCATGCTGTTGTTTGAGTGGACATAGCCACCCACAACATCACCATCGACGCGCACGGCGCGACGAACACTGATGTTCTCGCCGATTTTCTGAACCAGAGCTTCGCGCTCGTTCTCCAGATCGCCTTCCATCAGGGCAGCAACATCAAGCTCGTTGCGTGCCACCACGGTTTCAAGCACTTTGTTGGCAAAGGCAAGAAAACCTTCATCACGGGCGACAAAATCGGTCTCGGAGTTAACTTCCAGCAGGAAGCCACTCTTACCGTCGTCAGCGACCTGAATCAGGATAACGCCTTCGGCCGCCGTACGACCTGCCTTTTTAGCAGCCTTGAGGCCAGAGGACTTGCGCAGCTCCTCAATTGCCGCTTCAACATCACCGTCGGCAGCAACGAGCGCCTTCTTACACTCCATCATGCCGAGCCCCGTCCGCTCACGAAGCTCCTTTACCAATGCAGCAGAAATTGCAGCCATTGTGTTTCCTCACTAACTCAAATCAGAATTTGAAACCCCATATCCACAGCCTTCACTCAGCCGTGGGCGCTTCCTCGTCGTTACTGACTTCAACGTATTCGTCAGCACCCGCGCCACCGGCCTGAGCGCCCTCGATACAGGCATCTGCAACCGCACGAACGTAAATCTGAATGGCACGGATTGCGTCATCATTTCCGGGAATGACAACATCAACGCCGGCAGGGTCACTGTTGGTGTCCACGATCCCAATCACCGGGATGCCCAGCTTATTGGCTTCCTTGACTGCAATGTCCTCGTGATCGACGTCAACGATGAACAGCGCATCAGGCAGGCCGCCCATATCCTTGATGCCGCCGATACTGCGCTCGAGCTTGGCCATCTCACGACGACGATCCAGCGCTTCTTTCTTGGTCAGCTTTTCAAGCGTACCGTCCTGATCCTGCTGCTCCAGATCTCGATAGCGGCGGATTGACTGACGCAGGGTCTTGTAGTTGGTCAGCATACCGCCAAGCCAGCGATGATTCACAAACGGCATGCCACAACGCTCGGCTTCTTCTTTAATGATCTTGCTGGCGGAACGCTTGGTGCCGACAAACAGAATCTTGTTCTTATTCTCCGCCATCTGCTGCACCTGATTCAGTGCATCGTTCAGAGCGGGAACCGTGTGCTCGAGGTTGATGATATGGATCTTGTTGCGCGCACCGAAAATGTATTTGCTCATTTTCGGATTCCAGTAGCGCGTCTGGTGTCCGAAGTGGGCGCCTGCCTTGAGCAGGTCACGCATACTTACCTGTGCCATGTTTTCACCTTGTATGTTACGGGTTGGGCCTCCACACATCCCATTACCCAACCCGAAGACCTGCCCCCTCTCATTCAGCGGGGTAATCAAATCAGCGGGCACCCAGGATAATGTGCCGATGTGTGTGTGTATTTACCGACGTACCTTTTTAATGGACAGGCACGTTCGGCGCGCGTTTTTTACCATAATTGGCGATCAAAAGGAAGTTCGAACCCCCTTAATACTCCGCCAGGATGATCATGACGGAGTACCATGGTCACACAATGAACATTTCAATCAGGGCCGCGAATCGCTAGAATGCGGCACTTTTCAAGCGGCACGGAATACAGCGTAAATGAGTGTGCAGATCAAGACGCCGGAAGAGATTGAAAAGATGCGCGCCGCCGGGCGCCTGGCCAGGGAAGTGCTCGAGATGATCGGGGACTACGTAAAACCAGGTGTAACCACCGGGGAGCTGGACCGCATCTGCCACGAATACATCACCAGCCGGGAGGCAGTGCCCGCGCCGCTGAATTACCGTGGCTTCCCCAAATCCATATGCACCTCCGTCAACCAGGTGATCTGTCACGGCATCCCCAATGACCAGAAAACCCTGAAAAACGGTGACATCCTCAACATTGATGTGACGGTGATCAAGGACGGGTATCATGGAGACACGAGCAAAATGTACGTGGCTGGCCAGGCAAAACCGCCTGCCGAGCGGCTGATTCGCGTAACCCAGGAGTGCCTGTACCGGGGAATTGAAATTGTGCGCCCCGGCACCCGCCTGGGCGATATCGGCCATGTCATACAGCAGCACGCGGAGAGCAATCACTACTCCATCGTGCGTGAATACTGCGGTCACGGCATTGGCAAGGTGTTTCACGAAGAACCCCAGGTCATGCATTTTGGCAAGCCCGGAACCGGCCTGGAGCTGCGTGAAGGCATGACCTTCACCATCGAACCGATGGTCAACCAGGGGAAGCGTCACAGCAAGGTGCTGCCGGACGGCTGGACGGTCGTTACAAAAGACCGCAAGCTCTCGGCGCAGTGGGAGCATACCATCCTGGTGACGGCGGACGGTTATGAAGTACTGACCCTGCGTGACGAGGAAGACTTCCGCTAGGAGTCTGCGCGACGGAAGTCCCGCAGACTCCTGGGCTTAAACTGCACGGGGCCTTAGCATGAACGAATCGAGCGCACCCACCGGCTTTGATCTGGAGCAACACTTTGATTCAGGGGCGCTGCGCCAGAATATTGAGTCCGCAAGTTCGCCAGTGGCCCCGGTCCGTCAATGGCTGAAAAAAGCCCAACAGGCCATGGCAGAAGCCTTCCGCAACGGAACCGATGTTCGAGCACTGGTATACGCCCGCGCTGAACTGATGGACAGGGTGCTGGGCGTGCTCTGGGAGCGCGCTCCCTTTGCCGACAGTGATGACGTCGCCCTGATTGCCGTAGGCGGATACGGCCGAGGCGAGCTCCACCCCTATTCCGACATTGACCTGCTGATTCTTACCTCCGACAAGGTTGATTCCGAGTGGGATGAAGCGCTGTCGGAATTTCTCACACTGCTCTGGGACCTTCAGCTGGATATAGGCCACAGCGTGCGCAGCATGGAACAATGCGTGGAGGCAGCCCGCGAGGATGTGACCATTC
>SLIH01000261.1 GCA_007135745.1 Halomonas sp.
CAAGGCGCCACCCCTGTATACCAGCAGATGGAACAGGGCATGGGTCTGGTGCCCAATGTGGTGAAGCTGGTGGGCCATTCCGGTCTCGTGACCCAGGCCATGGGCACGAGTCTGGATGTCTATTTCAACCAGCTCTCGATTGATCCTAAGTTGCGGGAGATTGCCTATCTGACCGTTGCGAAGTACAACGGATGCGCGTACTGCCAGGGCCACCATGTCCCGGCCGGTAAACAGGCGGGGTTGAATGATGCCCAGATCGAGCAGCTGAATGAATCCGGCTTCAACAGCGGTGCCTTCAGTGAGGCTGAGCGCGCCGTGATTCGTTTCGCCTATGAAACCACACGCGACGTCAAAGCCTCGGACGAGGCCATGGGTGCCATCAAGGCGCATTATGACAATCAACAGATCACCGAAATCACCTTTGTGATCGCCTGCGCCAACTTCATCCAGCGTATCGGCAAGAACCTGGGTGTGGAACTCGAGGGCTGATTCGCTGCCGGTCGAAGTGCACGCGAAAAGTCGGTGGGGCATGATCAAGGCTGCCCCATCGACCCCACCTGCCGGGGTAGTTCCGTCGGAATAACCTGTAAGGCTCGGATACGATTTCTGAAACCCCGGATACATTAGCGTACATTTTGCAACCTCCCGAATGCAGTCGAATGCCCAGGCTGGTCTAAACTTAAACTGAAGAGATAATTTCACTGTTGGTTCGGCATGGGTTCGCGTCGATCCACTGGCAGGGAAAGGGTTTGGATGAGGCTGCTGGGGCATTTACTGGTTCTTATGCTTGTCGGGCTGATGAGCCCGGCTTCCGTGAGCGCCGATTTCCCGCTGAAGACCCTCAGTGATGCCCCTGAACAGAACCTCAGCGCCGATTTTGTCTATTTCATCGACCGTGAACGGCAATGGGACGTACACACGCTGGCGGGCTCGCTGTCGCAACCCGACTGGGTCGATAGCGGTGGCGAGGTGCCCAACCTGGGGTTGCTGGCCGATCCTGTCTGGTTCGCCCTGCGACTGGAGAGTCCCCACGAGCTGGAGCGCCTGGCGGAAATCAGTTATTCCGTGCTGGATGATATTAAGCTTCACCTGTTCGCCGATGGAGAACCAGTCACGGAAGTGGTCACCGGGGAGCGGCATCCGTTTCCCGAGCGTCCCATTTTCCATCGCAATTTTCTGATTCCACTTGAGTTTGAAGCCGATCGCGAATATCTGCTACTGATTCGAGTGGAGACCGAAGGTGCCTTGCATCTGCCCTTTACGCTCTGGGAAGAGCGGGCCTTTATGGAGGCTGAGCAGGTCAGGCTGCCCTTGCATATGGCTTTCGTCGGGTTGATGTTTGCCCTGGCGGTCTACAACCTCCTGCTTCTGGCCGCCGTGCGCGATATCGCCTACTTCTGGTATGTGCTGGTGGTGGTTTCTTCCACCCTGACCCAGCTCTCCATTAACGGCTTTACCTACCAGTATCTCTGGCCCAACGCCCCGGCGTTCAACGCCGTCAGCCTGCCGTTGTCGCTTGCCGGGACGGTCATCGCGCTTGGGTTCTTCACGGATCGCTTTCTCAACATTCGAAGCACCAGTCTCAACACCTCGCGGTTTTGTCGTGGTATTGGCTGGTTTGGTGTGCTGCTTCTGGGCGTCAGCCTGATTGCCACCTATGAAACAGCCATTCGCCTGCTCATTCCCACGGCCATGATTGGTTCCTTTGCGCTTATCGGGATTGGGTTCTATCTCTGGTGGCGGGGAGAGATCCTTGCCCGTTTCTATCTGCTGGCCCTGACCTCTTTCATGATCGGAAACGTGGTCTACACCCTGAGCAAGTACGGGGCGTTGCCTCACACCATCTGGACAGAACATTCCATTCAGATCGGTCATTCCATTGAGGTCCTGCTGCTGTCCTTTGCACTGGCCTATCGTATCAACCTGGAGCGCCGCCGGCGTCTTGAGGCCCAGCAGGAGGCCACGGAAAAACTGGAGGAGCGTGTCGAGGAGCGTACCGCGGAACTCGCCCAGGCCTATGGTGAGGTCAAGCGCCTGAGTCAGACGGATGGGCTGACCGGTGCGCATAATCGAATGTATTTTGAAGAGTGCCTGGAACAGGAATGGCGCCGCAATGCCCGGCAGGGCAACTCGCTGGCGCTGATTATTCTGGATGCGGATTACTTCAAGGTAATCAACGATACCTGGGGTCATCCCTGCGGTGACGCCGTGCTTCGGTTTCTGGCCGAGAGCTGCCATCGCACGGTGTGTCGACCCGCCGATCTGGTGGCACGATTCGGGGGCGAGGAATTTGTGGTGCTGTTGCCCGATACCAACCTGGAAGGCGCCTGTACCATTGCCGAGAAGTTGCGTAAACAGATCGCTTCCCACGAGTTGGACTGTCAGGGTCATAAGGTGGCGGTAACCGTATCCCTGGGTGTGGCCTGTACGATTCCCGACAGCAGAATCTCCCATGAAATCCTGGTCCAACAGGCGGATAAGGCGCTGTACCAGGCCAAGGAGCAGGGCCGTAATTGCGTAGTGACGTACGAAACCCTCATCGAGAACGACTAGGTCGTTTTGCCATTCATCAGTTATGTGATGCGTACTCGCGCCGAATCGGTAAGTCTCTGCCATACTGCTGACAGACGTTTTCGGAGCGGAAATCTGTGTTGAGTCGCTTTCGATATACCTCCTTGTCCGCGCTTCTCTGCCTGGTCTTTATTCTGCCTGCATGGTCTGAGCGGTTGGTGGCATCTGTGGTGTCGGTCCCGGAGACTGCACAGGGCTTATTGCTGGGTGAGCGTATCACCTATCTGCGCGACCAGGCCGGCGATCTGACGCTGGAGGAGGTTCACGCCCTTGATGATGGCTGGCAGCAATCGACGCAGCGCGAACTCAACTTCGGCTACACCGATGCGGTCTACTGGCTAAGGCTCGACCTGCAGGCCGAGGTTCAGTCATCACATGACTACCTGCTGGAAATCGATTACGCCGTGCTGGATGACATCCGGGCCCGGGTGGTGCGTGACGGGCAGGTCGTGGAGCATGTTCGCCTCGGTGGTCGTCTGCCCTATCACGAACGTCTGATCGATCACCCCAATTACCTTGTACCGCTTTCCCTGAGTGCCGGCGAGCCAACCCGCGTCTATATCCGCATTGATACGGATTCCGCCATGCAGATCCCGCTTTATCTGTGGGATGCCCAGTCCTTCCTTGAGAAGGATTACGAGCGCACGGTGATGCGGGCCATTTTCTATGGCGCCATGATCGTCATGGTGCTCTATAACTTCCTGGTATTCACCGCGACCCGGGATGTCAGCTACCTGTACTATGTCCTGCACGTGGTCGGCATGGCCTTTTTCCTGTTTGCCATGCATGGGGTGAGCTACAAGTTCCTCTGGCCTACCGCGCCCTACTGGAACAGCGCCAGCCTGCTGGTGGCGCTCAGTGGGGCGGTCCTTTTCCCCTGTCTGTTTACCCGTCGTTTTCTGGCGTTGCCCGAATACCGACCCTGGCTGTCCATGGCGTTAATGGCGGTCGTGGTTCTTGCCACCATGGTCGGGGTGGCGGCATTCTTTGTTTCCTACGGTGATCTGGTGATGTTTGCCATTCTGGCGTCCGTCTTGTCGATCATCACTAACTTCAGCGCCGGTATTATCCGCTGGATCGATGGTTACCGACCTGCCCTCTATTACAATCTGGCCTGGACGCTTCTTTTGCTCGGCGCTTTTGTCTTCGCGCTGAATAAGACGGGTGTCCTGCCACGTAACTGGCTTACCGAAAATGGCGTGCTGCTGGGCGTTGGAGCGGAAATGGTGCTGCTGTCTTTCGCCCTGGTAAGTCGCATGAACGAAGAGCGTCGTTTGCGGGAGGAAGCGCAGCAGGAAACCGCACGGACGCAGCAGGAATTGCTGCAGGCGCAGATTGAACAGACCCGGGAGCTGGATCGACTGGTTCAGGCGCGAACCGGCGAGCTGGAGGAAGCCAACCAGAAACTCACGGAAATGAGCCTGACGGATGGCCTGACCGGCAGTCGTAACCGGCGTTTCCTGGATGAAACACTGGAGCGCGAATTCAACCGCGCCAGACGCCAGCGCACTGGGCTTGCGCTGTTGATGCTCGATATTGACCACTTCAAGCAGATCAA
>SLIH01000188.1 GCA_007135745.1 Halomonas sp.
CTCAGAACGGCATCTTGAAACCCGGAGGCATACCCATGCCTCCCGCCATCCCGGCCATCTTTTCCTTCTGGTATTCCTCGATCCGGCGCACCGCGTCATTCACCGCGGCCGCGATGAGATCTTCCAGTACTTCACGTTCCTCCTCCATAAGAGAAGGATCAATGGCTACCTTGCTGACATCATGACGACCGTTCATGGTCACTTTCACCAGACCCGCGCCGGACTCGCCGGTAACCTCCGCTTTCGCAATCTCTTCCTGCGCCTTCTGCAGGTCTTCCTGCATCTTCTGCGCCTGCTTCATGATTTCGTTCATGCCGCCTTTCATCTCGACACCTCTGTCTGTTTCTGTGGCTCCGATGCACCAGTTCCGGCCAGCGGCCTGATGCTTTCATCCAGTATGCGCCCGTCAAAACGGTCTACGATAGACCGCACCACAGGATCCTCGTAAATGGCCTCGACCGCTGCGTTCTGTCGTTCCTTCGCGCGGGCTTCGCGGTAGGCCGCCGGGGTCTGATTCCCCGGCTCTCCCTGTGCAAAATTCACCTTCAGCTGCAGCCCGCCGTGAGTGGTCAATGCGTCGGTAATGCGCTCCCGGTGCCGCTCCTGGAGCAGTTGAAAATGCCCTTCCGCCATCACCAGGGTGACTTCATCGCCGCTGATCTCCCAACGGGCGTTGGCGGCCAGGTTGGCCTGCATGCCCTGAAGCCCCAGACGCTCGAAGTCCCGGCACCAGTCGAATCCTGAGCCTGTTTCCGCGGATGGTCCAGCAAAGTGCGCGCTCGTTTCCTGTGGTTCCGGCTTTCCGGTTGCAGCCGGCTCAGGCTCAGGCTCAGGCTCAGGCTCAGGCTCAGGCTCAGGCTCAGGCTCAGGCTCAGGCTCAGGCTCAGGCTCAGGCTCAGGCTCAGGAATTGATGATTGCGCCTCCGGTTCCTCCTGAGCAACCGTTTCCGCGCCAGGCTCACCCGTCGCCGAGGCCATCTCCGGAGGTTCTTCCGGCAACGGCGGCTCTTCTCTTATCTGTGCTCCTGTATCCGGCCTGGGTTCCTTCTCCGGTGGCGGTGGCTCGCCCCCCGTACCCGGGCGGAAAGCCAGCATGCGCAGAAGCGCCATCTCGAAGCCCATGCGCGCTTCCGGCGTAACCTCCAGGTCTTTCCTCGCCATCAGTGCCGTCTGATAGAAGACCTGGGTATCCTCGGCACTGATACTGCGCGCCAGACGCTGAATCTCATCGCGATCCCCAAGGGAATCATCGATACATCCGGGCACGGCCTGCTCCATGGCAATGCGGTGAAAGACGCCCAGCAACTCCGCGAGAATGGCACCGAAATCCGGTGTAAAGCCAGCAATCCGCTCGACCTCATCCAACAGCTTGCCGCCATCGCCTTCAATCAAGGCATCCACAAGACGGAACACGTCTGCCCGGTCAATGGTACCGAGCATGCGACTGACCTGTTCACTTTCCAGGGTCTGGCCACTGAAGGCTATCGCCTGGTCCGTCAGGCTGAGGGCATCGCGCATGCTGCCATCAGCCGCTCGCGCCAATGACCAGAGCGCAGCCTCGTCGTGGGCAATACCCTCTTCACCCAGAACGTGACGAAGATAGGTTACGATCCTGTCAGGGCTCAGACGCCGCAGATTGAACTGCAGGCAACGTGACAGAATGGTCACCGGCAGCTTCTGCGGATCTGTGGTGGCCAACAGAAATTTTACGTGCGGCGGAGGCTCTTCCAGCGTTTTCAACAGGGCGTTGAAGCTGTGCGTGGAGAGCATATGGACTTCGTCGATCAGATAGATCTTGAAGCGCCCTCGGGTGGGTGCGTACTGGACATTTTCCAGCAGCTCCCGCATGTCCTCCACTTTGGTCTGGGATGCCGCGTCGATTTCAAGCAGATCCACAAATCGACCATCCAGAACCTCACGGCAACTGTCGCACTCCCCGCAAGGGGTCGAGGTGACGCCGGTTTCACAGTTGAGGCATCGCGCCAGTATACGACCGATGGTCGTTTTGCCGACACCGCGTGTACCGGTAAAGAGGTAGGCGTGGTGCAGGCGATCGCTATCGAGGCCATGAACCAGCGCACGCAACACATGTTCCTGTCCGGCCAGATCATTGAATGTTCGGGGCCGCCACTTACGTGCAAGAACCTGATAGCTCATCCAGAAATACCTTCCACTCCAACAGCCGGCGATTGTCGCCAGAGACGCTACCATAGCACGACTTGAAAAGGGGGCGAAAACCAGTGTCCCGTCCGGGTAATTCGCTGATCTTCTACGAGAAGCTGAGGGGTAGGAACTGGGGGTGGCCTGTTAGCGACACTCCGGCACACGAGTCCACCGCTACGGCTGCTCCCTTCCGGGCCTGACCGGGTTCGCGGTTTATCGTTGCGAAGGCACCAACAAGGCCACCACAACACACGGCAGTCGAAAAAATGAGTCGCTCCCCGACTGCGCTGCGCAAGTCTACCACTGACCCCCTCGCCCATCAATAAACGATCGTTCATGCCCGAGGGATTCGTCAAACAGCGCGCAACTCACTATACTGCGCCGGTAAATAAAAATGTACTTGATCAGGTTTGCGCCGTGGGTCGATTTCTGTTTTCTGTCCGCTTCTTGCCCTTGATGCTTCTGCTTTTCCTTGGAGGCTGTGCGTCACACCACCATCAAGAGGAGCTCAAAACCGAACTGGAAGTCCTCAAGGTCCAGATGGCACGCCACCAGGAGATCCTGGTGCGTCAGGCACAGCTGATGGAAAGCCTTACTGAATATCAGCAGTCGGGGCAGCAGGAAAGGCAGGCATTTCAGGGCCAGTTGATGGAGCGCTTCGATGCGCTGGAGTCGGCTCAGCGACCACGGGACCCGGATCCCCAGGAACTTGAATGTCCGCTGGCTCTGTCCGACGGTCCGCGCAACGGTGAAAACTGTACCGATCTGATTTTCCTCGGAGAAATCGAATACGTTCGCCTGACTCCACCTGATCGCGCCTACGACGCCCGGATCGACACCGGCGCCACCACGTCGTCCATGGACGCGCGGGACATACAGACCTTCGAACGCGACGGCGAAGACTATGTGCGATTCAGCGTCCCGGCCACGGATTACGCTGAGGAAGCCGAACTGGAATTGCCTGTGGTGAGATTCGTCCGTATCGTTCAGTCTTCAGAGGAAGAGGGAGAACGACGACCGGTCGTTGAACTTCAACTGGAGCTGGGCCCAGTCGAACGCATGTTTGAATTCACGCTCACCGACCGCGAACACCTCAGTTATCCCGTGCTGATCGGACGAAATGCCCTCAGAGACCTGTTTGTCGTAGACGTGGGGGAACAATACGTCACCCGACGGTCCGGGGAGATTCGTGAGTCCCTGGAAGAAGAGCAGTCCCGGGCGGAGGAAGATTAATTGAAGCAACACGCCATTTTCTACCTGATCGTCACGGGACTTATTCTGGCTGGTCTTGCATTGACATGGATGCGCTATGATCAGCTCGACATCCCCCTTATCCCCCGGGATCAGGTTCCGGTATGGCTGATTGAATCCCGGGTGGATTTCGCCGCCTCCGGGGACAGTGTTCTGGTCAGCCTGAGCGTTCCGAGGAATCCACCGGGCTTTGAGCTGCTGACTGAACAGTCAGCATCACCCGGTTATGGCTTCTCCATGATTGAGGGTCAGGAAACCCGTCGCGGCGAATGGTCCATCCGCCAGGCGGATGGCAATCAGAGGCTCTATTACAAGGCCCAGTTCATCCCGGTATCCGACCGTAGCGCCAGCTACAGACCCCAGACGCCCCCTGCGGAACCGCGACAGGTTCTCTGGCAGGAGCCGGAAGCAACCGCCGCTTCACAACTGCTGGGTCTGGCCCATAGCCGTTCCAGCACAACAGCCAGCCTGACCCGGGAGCTCATTCGCGAGATTGCGTCCAGCGAACCGGATCAGAATACCGCCCTCTTGCTTGATGGCATGACCCCAACCCGACTGCTGATACGGCTGCTGAACCAGGCCGGCATTCCAGCGCGGGAGGCCATGGGATTGCGCCTTGAGGACGCTCGCCGCAACCAGAGCCTTACGCCCCTGGTGGACGTCTTCGTTGATGAGGAATGGCAGATTTTCGACCCGCAGACC
>SLIH01000030.1 GCA_007135745.1 Halomonas sp.
CGACGCCCAGGTCGATATCGCTCTGGTTCAGATTGACGCCCGGAACCTGGCGGAACTGCCTATGGCGGATTCGGACGCACTAAGAGTAGGGGACTTTGTGGTTGCCATCGGCAACCCCTTCGGTCTGGGGCAGACCGTGACGTCCGGTATCGTCAGTGCACTGGGGCGCAGTGGTTTGGGAATTCACCGTTATGAAGACTTTATCCAGACCGACGCCTCCATCAATCCAGGTAATTCCGGAGGTGCCCTCGTAAACCTTCGGGGTGAGCTGGTTGGCATCAATTCGGCCATCCTGGCGCGCGGCGGGGGCAATATCGGGATCGGCTTTGCCATTCCCACCTCCATTGCCATGACCGTGCACGATCAACTACTGGAACACGGGGAGGTTCGTCGTGGTCGTCTGGGCGTCATCATGCAGGACCTGACGCCTGATCTCGCCGAGGCACTGGCAATCGATAGCGCCACCGGAGCCGTGGTGGCCCAGGTGGAGCCGGGCAGTGTGGCGGACGATGCGGGCCTGCAGGCCGGAGACGTGGTGATCAGCGCCAACGGCCGCAGGGTCAGGAATGCTGAATCGCTGCGTAACCAGGCCGGGCTGGTTCTGGTTGGTGAGGCACTGGAGCTCGAGATTGTGCGCGATGGCAGCCGGAAGAAGCTTGAGACCGTTATCCGCGCCCCCCAGCCCCGAACGCTGTCGGGCGAACAGTTGCACTCGGATTTGTCCGGCGTCCTGTTCCGCGAGCGCATAGATTCGAGTACGGGGCAGGCAGCAGCTGTCTATATCGCCGAGGTGGAAAGCGGCAGTGGCGCTTATCGTGCCGGACTGCGTGAAGGGGATGAACTGGTGGCGGTCAACCGTCGTCGCGTGGCAAACACCGAAGTGCTGCGTCGTTTCGCCCAGGCTCCTGGCGATCTGCTTCTGCAATTGCGTCGCGGCGGGAGGTCCTATCAGATTGTGCTTCGCTGATGGCTTCGTTTATGCTCCATGCTCCAACCCCAATACAGCAACTGGAGATACTCCCATGACACAAGCCTCAGCCCGCCATATTCTCGTTGACAGCGAAGCCACCTGTCAGGACCTTAAAAACCGCATCGAGTCTGGTGAGGATTTCGCCAAACTGGCCCAGGAATATTCCAGCTGTCCTTCCGGCAAGAGCGGCGGCGAACTGGGTACCTTCGGCCGCGGGCAAATGGTTCCGGAGTTCGACAAGGTCGTGTTCAGTGCACCGGTCAATGAAGTCCAGGGGCCGGTCAAAACCCAGTTCGGTTATCACCTGCTGGAAGTGACCCGTCGCGACGACTGACTCTGTGGGGTTCCGCACCGTTTCCAGCCGCAGTAGGAGCAGCCATGGCCGCGATGATGGCAATCGCAGCTATAGTTGCTCCTACACCTGCCCCAGGTGTTTCCTCAGCACCGTAAACCGCAGGCCCTCCACCTTGGGTACCCCAAAACGAGGTGAATCCGGGAAAGGGCCTGTTTCGCCGGTGGGCTGAAAGCCGCAGCGTTTATAGTAGCTGATCAACTCCTCACGGTGCTCCAGTACGCGCACCTGCAGCACGGGACGATTCAGGGTGTCCATTGCAAATTGCTCCGCATCCCTGACCAGCCTGCCACCGATCCCTTTCCCCTGGCGTAGAGGCATAACGGCCAACATGCCCAGTTCCGCCCGTGTCTCGTCCAGAGCCTCAATCTGCATCGTGCCCACAAGGGTGTCCCCGTCAAACGCGAGCCGGAAGAAGGAGGATTCCATGAACTCCCGCACCATGTTCGTGTCGGTTCGCTGTCCGCCAAGCACATCGGCCTCGGTGGTCCAGCCGGCCCGGCTGCTTTCGCCGCGATAGGCGCTGTTGACCAGTTCGGCAACGGCGGTCGCGTCCTCTGGTGTGGCTTCGCGAATAGTGATCCCGCTCTCGTCGTTTTTAAGCAACTTCGCGGCAGCCGAGAAATCAACACCGGCACTGAGTTCGTCCTCGGCATAGCGAAAGCCACAGCCAGTGCGCTTCATTTCCGGCTCGCGGACTCTGCCCGAGGGTGAATGGATGTCGTCGTCATGACTCATGTGCTTATCCTCATGGTGTGCCGAGTTCCGCCAGCAGTCGCATGGGGCCCAGTTCCTCAAGCTTTCTGTAACCGTCGTCATCGAGCACCATCAAAGCGCCCGCATAGCCGAGCGCATTGGCTGACAGGCCATTGTACTTCTCCCTTGAGCGGGGCACGAGCCATAACCATTCCCGGGTAGCGAGCAGGTTGTAGGGCTCCGGCTGCTGGTTGCCGGTCAACCCGTAGCCCAGGGCTGACCAGAGCTCGAGGTAGCGTTCGTGCAGCGCCCCAGCCGCCTGTTCCGGTGCTTCGAGCCAGTTATCGGGCATGGGAGCAACGGCGTGGGCAAAGGGCAGGGCGGAATTTCGGGAAACGCCCGCATTATTGCGGGCGCTGGAAGTCAGCAGAGATTCCAGTGGTATTGGTTCATGTCCCTTGGCCAGCGGCAGTGGCACCAGCTGCAGATGTTTGTGGGGCTGACTGGCGCCCGCCTCGGCACCACCGTTGTAGAACGCCAGGCCGTCCACGCCAGCCAGCCCCAGCAACAGCGCCTGGAAATCTGTCTCTGTGAGCAGCTCGGTCTGCGGGCTGTGCTCTTTGGTGATCAGCAGCAGGTGGCCTTCCAGCACGCAGAATTTGTTCAGCAGGGCCGCATGGGTACTGGATACGTCGCCCAGGTACAGATCGGCTTCGTAGGGCGGAAGGAAAGGGTTCGTGTTGGCGTTCTTTTTCGTGGCCTGGATTTTCTGTTTCAGGTTGTGGGCAATGCGAACGATAAACGGCACGCCCTGGTCATCCAGGATACGAACGGAGGTGTTCAGCGGAACGAGCGCTCCACTTGCGGCTGCCTTACGGGACTGCGCAATAACTTGCGGCCAGATGTCATCGGTCTTGAGGAAGTTGTTCACGGCAGTGCACTCGGATTGCGAAAAACTCCTCACATCCTCTGATATTGCCTCGGGGGATTCAATTAAGCCCCAGCTTCTCGGCCTGCCACCGGCGTTTCACGTACAGATCCCAACCCACGCCGCCCGCCAGTCAGAACATACCTTTCCCGGAGTCCTCCGAACGCAGGTCATGGGTCGGCCTCAATCAACGCCTTTCTGTCCTCCGAAAAAATTTCGAAATCGTGTCAACGGATCCTGCCCCCCTTCGTTAAACAGGATGCAAGTCACGACAAAGGAGGACTTCGATATGAACCGGATGATTGCGACAACCTGCATGATCGCGCTTCTCGGCTCTGGTGTGAGCTTTGCCGAGAGCGATTCCCAGGCTCAGGCCGAGGGTGAAGCCCAAGCCAGTGCCGAAGCCAACGTTCGCGTCGATTCCGGAGGTGCGCCGGATCACGGTCAGCCCCGGGATCCCGAAGAACGGGAGAACGGTGACGATGGTGCCAGGGATGACGATCAAGCCAGGGACGATGAAAGCCGCGGTGAGCGTGTCAGGGAAGCGGCACGCGAGGAAGCCGAGCACGGACTGGATCGGGCCGAACGTGTCCTCGGGATTACCAATGAGCAATTGGATCGAACGGAACAGCGTGTAGATCGTCAACGTGAAGGAGTACACGAAGAAGTCGATCGCGCGGAACAACGTTCGGATTCTGCAGCAGCTCGCGCTGAAGGCCGTGCGGAAGGTGCGCTCAGCCGTGGAGAAGATCGCTCACGCGAGGCCACTGACCGTGTTCGGGAGCGGGATACCCGGGAACGGGTACGTATTCGCGGTGAAGGATCGGGAAGCGCCTCGGGCAGTCTGGGGGTGCGCTGACACCCCCGCCGCAATACCGAGTGGTGCCCGCAGGGAGGCGGGCTTTCCCGGTCGACGGCTTAGCCGAACCGATCGGAATGCAAACCAGGAGAACCCATGTATCGCATCGCAACCTGCAGCCTGATCTGCCTGTTCACCGCAGGCACCTCCATTGCCTGGGCCGAAGGGCAATCGGAAGAAGCAATACCCAGCGCCGACATGCTGGAATTTCTGGCTGAATTCGATGACGTCGATGACGAAACATTCGAAATGCTGCTTGCGCATGGTCTGCGGGATCTGCGCGAAGACGAGGAGAAGC
>SLIH01000354.1 GCA_007135745.1 Halomonas sp.
ATGATCAATTACCTGGAATCCCTGTGATGCTCGGTGAGCTGGATAGCTACGCCCTGACCCACTTTATGCCCATGACGCCGGAGGTCTGGTTCCGGCTCTTTGAACGGCTCAACTCAGAGGTCTGGCCCTGGCAGTTGCTGGTGCTGGCACTTTTTCTGGCAGGGACGGATGCGCTGCGCCGGGGCCAGAGCCGGATTGCCGGTGTCCTGCTGGGACTAGGCTGGCTCTGGGTGGCGCTGAGCTTTCAGTTCAACCTGCATGCGGAATTGAGTCCCGCCGGGGACTGGCTGGGGTGGGCCTTTGTTGTTCAGGCGGTGTTGCTGGTGATCGTCGGATGGTGTGGCCGGCTTGTCTGGCGGGCAGGGCCGAGGGCTCTGGCGGGGCTCCTGCTGTTGGTGCTTTCTGTGTTTCTGTACCCCCTGCTCGGGCCACTGACCGGTCGCAGTTGGGCCGGGGTGGAAATCGTCGGCACGGCCCCGGACCCCACACTCCTGGCCACCCTGGCGCTGTTGCTAACGACGCCCCGTTTGCCCTGGCTGCTGGTGCCGATCCCGGTGCTGGCCGGACTCTACAGCGCCCTGACCTGGTGGGCCATGGAATGGCTGCCTGGGATGACGGTTGGTGTTCTGGTGATTATCTTTCTCCTGTGTATTGCCCTTGGACGAGGCGCGCACAGGAAACAATAAGTTAATGGAGACAGTAATGAGCGTAAAACAGCTTTTTGATCTCAACGGGAAAGTCGCCTTTATTACCGGCGGTTCCCGTGGCCTTGGCCTGCAGATGGCGGAAGCGCTGGGGGAGATGGGCGCCAGGGTGGCCATCAGTGCCCGCAAGGAAAATGAACTGGCCCAGGCCAAAGCCCACCTGGAAGATCAGGGCATCACGGCGGTGACGGTCACCGCCGACCTGTCCAATCTGGAAAGCATCCCCGATGTGGTGGAACAGGTGGTGAGCCAGCTGGGCGATATCGATATTCTCGTCAACAACGCCGGCGCCACCTGGGGCGCGCCCGCCGAAGACTATCCGCCGGAAGGCTGGATGAAGGTGATGAACCTCAACGTCAACGCCCTGTTCTTTCTCACCCAGACGGTGGGCAAGCGCTGCATGATTCCGCGAAACAGTGGCAAGGTGATCAACATCGCCTCCATTGCCGGACTCTCCGGCAACCCGGAACACATGCAGACCATCGCCTACAACACCAGCAAGGGCGCGGTGGTGAACCACACCCGGGCGCTGGCCTCGGAATGGGGTCGCCACAACATCAACGTCAATGCCCTCTGCCCCGGCTTTTTCCCTTCAAAAATGTCCCAGGGGTTGCTCGATGCCCATGGCGAAAAGATGCTGGAACGTATTCCGCTGAAGCGCTTTGGCGGCGAAGAAGATCTGAAAGGTGCCACGGTGCTGCTGGCTTCGGAAGCTGGCCGTCATATCACGGGGCAGGCCCTGGCCGTGGATGGTGGAACCCTGGTGGCCTGAAGGCTGATTCGGGAGATGGAGGGGGAAATGGTCGGCGTGGCAGGATTCGAACCTGCGACCCCTTCCTCCCGAAGGAAGTGCGCTACCAAACTGCGCCACACGCCGATTGCGCTGCGAATTATACATAAGCGAGCTGCGAATGCTAACCCCGCTCCGGGGAAAGATTGGGCAGGTGTGGGTTGTAGGGTGCGGTGAATGGAATGAACCGCACCAGGTGTCGGGTTGAGCACCATGGTGCGGTTCGCGTTGCTCACCGGCACCCTACGTCAGGATCTTTAGTTCGCCGACTGCAGCAATGAAATATCCGCCGCCTGCAAAAAGAGCTGACGCAGGCGGTTGAGCAAAGCCAACCGGTTGTTGCGCACGGCTTCGTCCTCGGCCATGACCATGACATCATCGAAGAAGCGGTCCACCGGCTGCTGGAGTGCGGCCAGTGAGCGCAGGGCGCTGTCATAATCGCCCTTTTGGAAAAGGGGCGTGACGGCGTTTTCCTGTTCCAGCACCTGTTCGTGCAGTGCCTTTTCCGCTTCGTCCTGCAGCAGCGATGGATCGGGCTCGGTGGCAATGTTGTCACCGCCCTGCTTGGTCAGGATGTTGGAAACCCGTTTATTGGCCGCGGCCAGTGCCTCGGCTTCGGCCAGCTTGCGGAAATTGTTCACGGCCATCACCCGCTGGTGGAAGTCCAGGGGCCGGGTTGGGCGCCGGGCGTGAACCGCCAGGAAGACTTCGGCGGGAATGCCCTGTTCTTCATAGCCGGCGCGGAAGCGCTCGAGGATGTAATCCACCACCGTATCCACCGGATTTTCGGCCGTCAGGCAGTCGAACTGGTTGGCGGCCCACTGGCAGAGATCACTGAGATCAAGCGGCAGTTCACGGTCTACAATGATGCGCAGCACGCCCAGGGCTGCACGGCGCAGGGCGTAGGGATCTCGGGTGCCGCTGGGTGGTTGCTCGATGCCGAACAGCCCCACCAGCGAATCAAGCCGATCCGCCAGCGCCAGCGCGGCGCCGGTGTTGGTTCCGGGAAGTTCGTCACCGGCGAAACGCGGCAGATACTGCTCGAACAGGGCCTGGGCCACTTCCTCGTCTTCGCCGTCGTGGCGGGCATAGTACTGGCCCATGGTGCCCTGGAGATCATCGAACTCCAGCACCATTTCGGTGACCAGGTCGGCCTTGCTCAGGGTGGCAGCCCGCTTGGCTTTTTCAGGATCGCTGTCGATGGCCTCGGCAATCTGCCCGGCCAGGGCGGCGACCCGCCGGGTCTTGTCGTAGAGGCTGCCCAGGGTCTTTTGGAAGATGATGGGCTTGAGTGCCTCAACACGATCCGCCAGGGGGCGCTTGCGGTCGGTGTCGTAAAAGAAGGCGGCGTCTGCCAGGCGGGGTCGGATGACCTTTTCGTTGCCCTCGATCACCTGGCGCGGATCCTTGCTTTCCAGGTTGGCGATGGTAATGAAATAGGGCAGCATCCGGCCTTTACTGTCCACCAGGTGGAAGTATTTCTGGTGTTCCTTCATGGACGAGACCAGGGCTTCCGGTGGCACGTCGAGGAAACGCTCCTCGAATCGGCCCAGAAGCGGCACCGGCCATTCGTTCAGGGCAGTGACTTCATCCAGCAGGTCCGGATCGATCACGGCTTCACCGCCGGTGTCCTTGGCGACCCGCTTTACCCCCTCCTCGATCATGGCGCGGCGGGCGCCAAAATCGGCTTCCACATAGCCCTGCTGGCGCAGTACCAGTTCGTACTCCGCCGGGGTTGGAATAATGAGTTCACCGGGATGGTGGAAACGGTGGCCGTAGCTGACATGGCCCGCGCGGTGACCCAGGATTTCGCAATCCACTTCCTGGCTGCCGTAGAGCATGATGACCCAATGCACCGGGCGCACGAATTCCACCCGTCGGGCGCCCCAGCGCATGCGCTTGGGGATGGGCAGTTGGGCCAGGGCACGGTCCACGATCTCGGGCAGCAGTTCCACGGTGGCACGGCCCTGCTCCACGCCGCGATAGACCAGCCAGGCGCCCTTGTCGGTTTCCATCCGGTCCAGTTCGTCGGGGGTTACACCCAGGCTGCGGGAGAAGCCTTCCAGTGCCCGGGTGGGGTTGCCGGCATCATCAAAGGCGGCTTTAACAGCCGGCCCCTTGCGCTCGAACGGCTTGTCCGGCTGGGCGTCGGCAAGACTACGGAGGCGCACCGCCAGCCGCCGTGGCGCGGCAAACAGCTCCAGTTCGTCAAAGGCCACACCGGCGTCCTTGAGTCCTGCACGGATCCCCTCACCGAAAGCTTCCGACAATGTCTTCAGGGCCTTGGGTGGCAGTTCCTCGGTACCGATTTCCACCAGAAAATCATGGGCGCTCATCAGCTCAGGCCTCCTCTTTGTTGTCGTCGGCCAGGAATTCCTGACGCAGGGTCTCGTCGGCCAGCGGGAAGCCGAGGGCCTTGCGGCTGTCAAAATAGGCCTGGGCCACGGCCCGAGCCAGGGTGCGTACGCGCAGGATGTAGCGCTGACGCTCCGTTACCGAAATCGCATGGCGGGCATCCAGCAGGTTGAAGGTATGGGAGGCCTTCAGGACCTGTTCGTAGGCCGGCAG
>SLIH01000087.1 GCA_007135745.1 Halomonas sp.
ATGGGAACGGATCAGCGCTCCAGGTACTGGTGCTTGCCTTTGACACCATCCCATTCTTCCGCATCCGGCGGCGGATCCTTCTTTTCCGTGATGTTCGGCCACTTGGCGGCCAGATCTGCATTGAGTTCCAGGTACTGTTCCTGTTCCGCAGGCAGCTCATCCTCGGAGAAAATGGCCTCGGCCGGGCATTCCGGTTCGCAGAGCGCACAGTCGATGCACTCATCCGGGTCGATGACCAGCATGTTCGGGCCTTCGTAGAAGCAATCGACCGGGCAGACTTCCACGCAGTCCGTGTACTTGCACTTGATGCAGTTCTCTGTAACGACAAAAGTCATGATCGTTTCCTGATTCGTTTCAGCCGGTTGTAGGCACGGGACTGATGAGTGAAACGCGCGCTATTGTAGGGCCGCGGCGCCGGAGGTGCAAGCCGTTGGTTTGTGCTTGCTGCTTCCATCAGCGCTTACCGGAATGCTACTGACTGGCCGCTGGCCGGTAAAGCGATTTGTATGGATTGAGCTAAACGGAAAAACCGATTAGCTCAATCCTCCGTTTCGCCCCCATTGAGCCTGGCCCGCACAGCGGCCTGGAGTTCGTAGAGCTGGTTGATGGCCTGGCGGGGTGTCATGTCGTCTACCGCCATCTCCAGCAACGCCTTTTCCTCGGGCGAGGGTTCGAGGCTGGCAAAGAGGTCGGCCTGCAGGGTCTGGGTTGTGGACGGGCGCTCATCCTGGCCCGCGGGCTCCGCAGACTCCAGATCCGTCAGCTTGCTTCGCGCATTGTCGATCACCTCCTGGGGCACGCCCGCAAGCTTTGCCACCTGGAGCCCGTAACTGCGGCTGGCTGGCCCCTCGTGAACACTGTGCAGGAAGACGATGCTGTCATCGTGCTCCGTTGCCGTGAGGTGCACGTTGCGGGCAGTGCCCACCTGTTCGGGCAGGGCGGTCAGCTCGAAATAGTGGGTCGCGAACAGGCTGTAACAGCGCACCTGCCGGGCCAGACGTTCGGCCGTGGCCCAGGCCAGGGAAAGACCGTCGAAGGTGCTGGTGCCGCGACCGACTTCATCCATCAGTACCAGGCTGTGATCCGTTGCGTTATGGAGAATGTTGGCGGTTTCCGTCATCTCCACCATGAAGGTTGAGCGGCCACTGGCGATATCGTCCGAGGCGCCCATGCGGGTAAAGATGCGATCCAGTGGTCCCAGTCGTGTCGCCTGGGCCGGAACGAAGCTCCCGGTGTAGGCCAGCAGGGCAATGAGTGCGGTCTGGCGCATGTAGGTGGATTTACCCCCCATGTTGGGGCCGGTGATGACCAGCATGCGCTGCTGCTCGTCCATATGGACGTCATTGGGAACAAAGGGATCGGACTGCAGGGCTTCCACCACGGGGTGACGGCCCTGCTCAATCTCGATACCGGCGCTTTCCATGAACACTGGCCGGTTTAACCGCAGCGTGCGCGCCCGTTCGGCGAAGTTGCTCAGCACATCCACCTCGCACAGCGCCTGCGCCATATCCTGCAGAGGGCCCAGATCGGCCGCCACCGTCTCCAGCAGTTCGTCATAGAGGGCCTTTTCCCGCGCCAGGGCACGGCTTTTGGCACTCAGGGCCTTGTCCTCGAATTCCTTGAGTTCCGGTGTAATAAAGCGTTCGGCGTTTTTCAGGGTCTGACGGCGGATGTAATCCGCGGGCGCATGGTCCGACTGGGCCCGGCTGATCTCAATGTAGTAGCCGTGCACGCGGTTGTAGCCTACCTTCAGGGTGCTGATGCCGGTGCGTTCCCGCTCACGCTGCTCCACCTGCACCAGATACTCACCGGCGTTTTCGCTCAGAGCGCGGAGTTCATCGAGTGATTCGTCGAATCCGGTTTGAATCACGCCGCCATCGCGGATGACAACCGGGGGATTGTCCACAACAGCGCGTTCCAGCGTGCTCGCCAGCTCTGGCCAGGTGCTGATGGTTTCAGCCAGGGTTTTGATGCGCGGCGACGCCACCGGGGCGAGGATATCCTGCAGTTCCGGAAGCCTGTTCAGGGCATCACGCAGTCGCGCCAGGTCCCGGGGACGAGCGGATCGCAGGCCGACCCGGGAAAGGATGCGCTCAATATCACCGATTCCCTTCAGGCACTCGTGTGCGGGTTCGTCATGGTGGCCGTCGAGCAGTGCGGAAATGGCCTCGTGCCGTTCCTCCACTACCGAAACATCGCGCAGCGGACGATTGAGCCAGCGCCGCAGCAGGCGCCCTCCCATGGCCGTTGCTGTCTGGTCCATGATCCAGGCAAGGGTGTACTGGTGGCCACCGGTGAGGTTGGTGTCGATTTCCAGATTGCGGCGGCTGGCGGCGTCAAGGATGATGCTTTCCTCGCGCCGTTCCCGCGAGAGCTTGCGGATATGGGGGAGCTGGTTGCGCTGGGTGTCTCGTGCGTACTGCAGCAGGCAGCCTGCCGCCTGAATCGCCAGGGACAGATCCTCGCAGCCAAAGCCGCGAAGATCCCGCACCTGGAGTTGGCGGGTCAGCAGGCGATGGGCCGTGTCCAGCTCGAACAGCCAGGGGCCCTGGCGTCGGACGCCGGTATAGCCTTCCAGCAGCTGGGTAAAGGGAAAGTCCTCGCTGATCAGAATTTCCGCTGGGCGCAGGCGTTGTAGCTCGCTGACCAAGGCATCCTCGCCGCTGACTTCCTGAACCGAGAAATGGCCGGAGGAAATTTCCAGGGCGGCAATGCCAAACTGGCCCCGGTGGTTGTGAATGGAGATCAGCAGATTGTCCTGGCGTTCCTCCAGCAAGGCTTCATCGCTGAGCGTGCCGGGCGTGACAATACGCACCACCTTGCGCTCGACCGGCCCCTTGCTGGTTTCAGGATCGCCAACCTGTTCACAGATTGCGATCGGATAGCCGGCCCGTACCAAGCGTGCGATATAGCTTTCCGCAGAATGATAGGGTACGCCCGCCATGGGAATGGGCTGGCCGGCTGACTGGCCGCGGGCTGTCAGGGTGATGTCGAGCAGTTCCGCCGCCTTGCGGGCATCTTCATAGAAAAGCTCGTAAAAATCGCCCATACGGTAGAACAGCAGCTCATCGGGGTGTTCCGCCTTGAGCTGAAGATACTGGCGCATCATGGGCGTGTGATTATTGAGATCGGGCTCGGCAACAGACATTATGGAGTCATTTATCCTGACTGGGTTCGGGAATCTCGACGGATTCAAAGGGGCGATTTTAGACATTCGTGGGGCGGAATGAAACGGAGGCGGCACCATGGGGGAAATCTGTGACGAAGCTCTGGTCCAGGCCGGGAATGAACTTGGGCGCACGCTGCGGCAGCGGGGGCTCTCAATAACCACTGTGGAGTCCTGTACCGGTGGCTGGATTGCCAAAACCCTGACGGATGCCGGAGGGAGTTCGGACTATTTTCATTGTGGTCTGGTGACATACAGCAATGCGGCCAAGCAGGAGCTGGCCGGTGTCACCGAGATGTCGCTGGAAAAACATGGCGCCGTGAGCGAGGCGGTGGTTCGCGAGATGGTTCTGGGCAGCGTCAATCTGCTGGATACGGATGTGGCCGTTGCTGTCAGCGGCGTGGCCGGGCCCGACGGAGGCACCGAGGAGAAACCGGTGGGGATGGTCTGGTTCGCGTGGGGTACCCGCAACGGCGATACCGAGGTCGTTTGCGAGCACTTCAACGGGGGGCGGGAATCGATCCGGCGACAGGCCGTGCTGTATGCGCTGCAAGGGGTGCATGGATTTTTGCTGGGTAACGGTTGAGAAGCCTCTGAAAAATTTCAGATGCGGCGACGGAAATTGGTGATTGAACCACCAGATGGGACTGTGCATAATACTGGTCAAGCATACAGCCTTTTCGGGCAAGGGGATTGATGTTACCCATGAACCTCCGGGGCTGATCACGTACATCGCTCATACAAAGATATAACGAAGGTAGGCAGACAGAATGGACGATAATCGTAAGAAAGCACTGGGGGCGGCGCTGTCACAGATCGAGCGCCAGTTTGGCAAGGGCGCGGTCATGAAAATGGGGGATCAACCCCGGGAAGCGGTGCCGGCCATCTCGACCG
>SLIH01000053.1 GCA_007135745.1 Halomonas sp.
GAACCCGTTACCCGTCCCCCTGCTCCCGCTCGGTTTCGCGGTGATCAAAGACGTGAAGCTGATGCAGGAATCCGTGTACGCTGAAAGGCTGATCCGCCTCGTCCTTGTGAGGCGGAAAGACGATTGCGACGGCGACGGCACCCAGGAGGCAGGCTATGCCGCAGATAGCAAAGGCAAGTGGGAAATTCCCCATGTCGCCCAGTATTCCACCGAGGATCGGAAAGACGATTCCGCCAACACCGTAGGAAAGGAAGATCCAGGGGTAGTTCTGCCCGACTGAACGGTTGCCGAACTCATCGGCCGTGAGTGCGGGGAAGAGCGCGAAGTTGCCTCCGAAGTTGAAACCGATCAGCATCGCCCCGAGATAAAGCAGGTACTCGTTGCCGGCCATGCTGGTGAAGGCGAGAAGTACCAGCCCTTGTGAGCCGGCCATAAGCATCACTGCCTGCTTGCGGCCCAGACGGTCACTGAAGATGCCCCAGATGATCCGGCCGGCACCGTTGGCGAGGCTGAAAAAGATCGCCATGGCGGTACCGGCGATGGCGGCCGCCTCGGTAGCACTGTAACCAGTCGCTTGCAGCGCCTCCATCGGGTAGAGCTTCATCAGACCGATCGACATCAACCCGGCCCCGGCACTCACCGCAAAGGTGAGGAAGATCAAATAGAATTGCGGCGTACGGAGCATCTCGCCAAGAGCAAATTCTTCACCACCCGACCCGGCATGCAGCTGTGGTGCATGGTAGCCTTCAGGCATCCAGTCAGGCGGTGGCATCACCATCCAGCGGCTGCCAATAAGTACCAGGGTTGCAAAGAGGAGGCCGTAGAGCATGAAGGTGGTAGCCAATCCATGGTTGACGAGCAGGTCGCCCCAATCACCGGCAAGCTTTACCCAGATCATTGCCCCGAAACCGAAACCGGCCACCGCCAGCCCGGTAATCAATCCTTTGCGATCGGGAAACCAGTTCATGCCGACGGCGATGGGTACCACATACCCCAGACCGATTCCGGTCCCGCCAATGAGGCCAACCCCGACCAAAACGCCCCAGAAGCTGCTCCCCCCGGTAAGGCCGGCCACCAGGTAGCCCAGCCCCAGGGCTACCCCGCCAGCCATCGCCAGGCGGCGCGGTCCCCAGCGTTTGAGCTGGCGCCCGGCGACGAGCATCATCAGGGCAAAACTGGCCAGGCCGACGGAGAAGACGATCTGGGTTTCCAGGCGGGTCCAGCCAGCGGCGAGTAGTTCGGGAGTGAAGACCGACCAGGCGTAGACCGCCCCAAGGCAGAGCTGGATAAGCACGGCGCCGACCACCACCAACCATCGGTTTTGTATCCGGTGTTGCGACATCCCGCTGTCTCTTTCGTCTACCCTTAAGTAAACGAAACATAAACACCTTTTTCTGGGTGGTCAACGGCTACCCGATGGAGTCACACTGGCTTAGTGTAAAAACTCAGAGAAACAGGGCCTTTTCAATGCAGCGCATTTCCATCACCTCAAATCCATCGCTGTCGTCCGTGGTATCAAAGGCAGCACCGATCTGGGTAAAAGCGCCGTAACGTCGCTTGTGAACAATTCTTGCCCTTACCTCGCCGGTTTTCATGCCTTCATAACGGACCCGGACTGGCAAGGCGGTTCCAACCTCAACAGAGTCGGCGTTCCCCGGTACGAGAAGACCCGCTCCGCGTGGACTGAAATCCACCACCACCGCCGTAACGGCATCAGGCTTTGGTGATTCACTGAGAAGCAACTCGGCAAACATGCTTTCGGGGCGATAGCGGACGGACTGGCGCCGCCGGTTGAGTGTGCCTGTTTCGGCCTGGTGTGCGGAGGATTCAGTATTAGAACTGCCTGATGGTACGTACGACATCGTCTACTCCCTGTACGTCGTTAAACAGTCCACGAGGCTCAGCCTCGTGCATCTTGAGTATCAGACCCCACAAGATTGCTTAACGTTAATCTTCCCTGAAGGAGCAAACTATACGCATATTCCACAATGCGGGCGCACTATGATGCAAAAAATCCGGCCACGTCTCATTTCTGGTGAACGTAGGTCCCGGGCGCATCTTCCAACGGAGCATAGCCCTGCTCCGGCACGCCCATTGCCGGTATTTTTACCTTGTTGCCGGAGCGCTCACGCAGCCAGCCCAGCCATTCCGGCCACCAGGATCCTTCGGTTACAGGGGCCTGCTCCAGGTACTCATTCGGATGCAGCAGCAGATCTTCCGGATACTGGGTACGCACGCGATAACGGCGCCTGGGGTGTCCGGGAGGGCTGATCACGCCAGCGTTATGGCCACCATTGGTCAGCAGAAAAGTAACTGGCGAGTGTACAAAGCGATGGATCTTGAAGACGGAGCGCCAGGGTGCCACATGATCCTTTTCCGTACCCACAACGAAGAATGGCACGGAAACATCGGATAGGTGGACCACGTCATCGTCCACCTCAAAGACACCATCAGCAAACTCGTTGTCCAGATACAGCCGGTGCAGATATTCACTGTGCATGCGCTGAGGCATGCGTGTGGTGTCTGCGTTCCACGCCATGAGGTCGTTCAGGCTATAACGTTCTCCCTTGAGGTACTGCCGCACCAGGGAAGACCAGATCAGGTCCTGGGAGCGCAGGATCTGGAAGGCGCCGGCCATCTGCTTGCCCTCGAGATAGCCCTTCTCCCACATGATGTCGTCCAGATAGGCCACCTGGCTGTCATCAATAAAGAGTCCAAGTTCACCCGGTTCGGAAAAATCCGATTGGGCCGCCATAAGCGTCATGGTGGCCAGGCGTTCGTCCTTTTTTCTTGCCATGGCGGCGGCGGCAATCATCAGCAGGGTGCCACCCAGGCAGTACCCCACTCCATGGACAGGCCGCTCCGGGAGGATCGTATTGACCCCGTCCAGGGCCGCCATGACACCAAGACGGCGGTAGTCATCCAGGGTGAGGTGACTGTCCTTTTCGTCTGGATTTTTCCAGGAGATGGCGAACACGGTATACCCCTGCTCCACCAGGTAGCGAACCATGGAGTTCTCGGGGCTGAGGTCGAGAATGTAGTACTTCATGATCCAGGCGGGCACGATCAGGATCGGCTCGGGGTGCACCCGGGAAGTGGCCGGTTCGTACTGGATCAGTTCAATCAGCCGGTTGCGGTAGACGACTTTCCCGGGGGTCACGGCAACGCTTTCCCCGGGCACGTAGTCTTCTGCGCCGGGGGGTGGATCACCACCGATCTGCCGCTGAATATCCTCCCACCAGTACCGGGCGCCACGCATCAGGTTCTCGCCGCGCTCTTCAAGGGTCTGGCTGAGAAGTTCCGGGTTGGTCAGGAGAAAGTTGCTGGGGGAGAAAATGTCGAGCATCTGCCGACCAACGAAATTCACCATTTCTTCGTGATGAGGTGACACACCACGAACACCAGTGGTTGCGTTGTGCCACCACTGCTGGGTCAGCAGAAAGGATTGATGGATAAGGTTGAACGGCCACTGCTGCCATTCGTCCGCCTCGAACCGGCGGTCCTGGGCCAGGGGCTCGATACACAGTTCAGGATTATCGGCCTGACACTCCCCGCAGTAACGGATAAACCGGCTGAGCTTGCGGGTCATTTTATTGACGAGCTGCCCCTGTTTGCCGGGCTGGCTCGCCAGGTGAAGGGCCCAGTCCAGGTAGGCCAGCTGCAAAGCAGCCGGCGAAAACCCCATGGTCATCCGGCCAAGCGATGCGCGAAGCATGCGGTCCAGCGATGAGGGCGGGTCTGGGGGATTGGGATCTTCCTGAGGCACGGTCGTCCGAGACATTGCTCACTCCTTTTCTTGAACTGCATGCGGCTCGTTGCGAGGCAGCCAAGCACCATTTAAGCAGGATCAGGCCCTCGTCAGATTGATATACCACATACCATCGAAATAGATAAAACTTAAGGAGCCTCTGATTAAGTCCCGAATCGCCTCTGCGTGACCTGGACCTGCAGGTGCAAGGCACAGGTCGCAGCCAATGGCCGTAGCCCTTGGCAAGACCTGTAACACCGCAGGTGCAGGCTCCAGGCCACGCCCTTCGGGGCTTTCAGAGCAATCC
>SLIH01000296.1 GCA_007135745.1 Halomonas sp.
AGAACGGCGATCCCGTATTCCTGCGCGACGTGGCCCGGTTTGAACTGGGGGAAGGCCCGGCACACATCGAACGGGAGAACCAGAACCGGATCGTACGGGTCAATGGCAACATCAATACCGAAGTGGCGGATGTGGCCACCATCATGCACCAGGTGGAATCACGACTGGATGAATTGAATATTCCCAGCGAATACAGTCTGATCTTTGCCGGCCAATGGGACACCATCCAGGAAACTCAGCGGGAGTTGCAGACCGTCATACTGCTGTCACTGTTTCTGGTGCTGGTGGTCCTGGCCGTTCAGTATGAACGGCTGACCAACCCACTGGTAATCCTTGCTGCAGCGCCACTGGCAATCATCGGCGTGGTCGCCATGCTGTGGGCCACGGGCACACCGCTGTCCACCCCTGTAATGATCGGCATGGTGCTGCTGATCGGCATTGTGGTGAACAATGCCATTTTGCTTCTGGAGTACATAGAGATCGGCCGACGCCACCAGAACCTGGCGGTACGGGAGGCCATAATCAACGCCTGTCGGTTAAGATTGCGCCCCATCCTGATGACGACCACGACCACGGTGCTGGGCATGGTACCCCTTGCTTTCGGGCTTGGTGAGGGTGCGGAGATCATGCAGCCGCTGGCTTTGACGGTGGTGGGCGGACTGCTCAGCGCCATGTTCCTGACGCTGGTTGTCATTCCCTGCCTCTATCTGATCGCCGATCAGACGGGCGCATCCATTCGCCACTGGTTAACTGGACGGAAGGCATCGGAATAAAGCCGATACCTTCCCTGAACTGCCACTCACTCCCCTCCGCTCAGGAGACCCAACAGCCCCGTGGCCTGCAGGAAAATGAAGAGCACAGCTGCCGGTGCCACGAAACGGGTCACATAGAGCCAGAGTAGGAACAGGCGGTGATGGTTGTGCGTGTCCAGCTCTTTCGCCACGGACACCGTGCGCAGCTTCCAGCCCACAAAGAAGGCCACGAACAGTCCGCCCAATGGCAGCATGATGTTACTGGATACATACTCGAGCGCATCGAATATGCCCATGTCGGGCAAGAGATGGAAACCCGACCAGGCATTGAGTGACAACCCGGCCGCAATACCCAGGAGCCAGATCAGGCCAGCCACAATGGCGGCTGCCTTCACCCGGCTGCCATCGGATGCCTCGGTCAGATAGGCAACGGCTGGCTCCAGAAGGGACATGCCAGACGTCACGGCGGCGACGGAGAGCAGCACAAAGAAGACAATGCCAAGCAGGTAGCCCAGGGGGATTTCCCCGAAGACAATCGGCAGAGTGACGAAAACCAGACCCGGCCCCTCGCCCGGTTCCAGCCCTACGGTGAAGACAATGGGGAATATGGCCAGACCCGCGAGCAGCGCAGTCAGTGTATCCATGCCTACGATCCAGCCGGAACTCACCGGAACCGACTCGGACTGGGGCAGATAGGCGCCATAGACCATGATGGCCCCCATACCCAGGCTCAGGGTGAAGAAGGCCTGCCCCAATGCCATCAGTACCACGCCGCCGTCTATCGCGGAAAAATCCGGTTGCAACATGAACGCCATAGCGTCACCGAAGCCTGCTGTGGTGAAGCCGTAAACCACAAGCCCTACAAGCAGCAGGAAGAGCAATGGCATCAACAGAGTCACCGCACGCTGAAGGCCTTTCTTCACACCCGCAGCAACAATGATAAAAAGGACGATCATAAACAGGGTGTGCCAGAGCAGCACAAGCCCTGGACTGGCCACAAGGCCTTCAAACAGACCGCTGGCCTGATCCGATGTTATATCGGTGAAGCTCCCCTTAAGCGCCTCAAAACCATAGAAAAAGGACCAGCCACCCACCACACTGTAGAATGAAAGAATCATGAAACCGGCGACGACACCCAGCCAGCCCACCAGGGACCAGCGTTCAGTAATGCCTTCGTCCCGGGCCAGAAGCCGCAGGCTGTTGATGGGACTGCGGCGGCCTTTCCGGCCGATGGTCACTTCCGCAATCATGATCGGGAGACCGACCAGAAGGATGCACACCAGGTAAAGGATGATGAAGGCCGCGCCCCCGTTCTCACCAACGAGATAGGGGAATCGCCACAGATTACCGAGCCCCACGGCAGAACCTGTCGCGGCCAGAATGAAAATCAGACCACTGGACCATTCGCCATGTACCGAACTGCGCTTCTCGTTCATGCCTGATTCCTTTTTCTGATTATCGAGTCATGTTCCGGGAACCACCGATATTGCCAATTGGTTACCAAGCTGAAGTGATCGCAAAACAGTAGCTTGTATGCGGAATGGGTTCAACCGGGCCCGCCGCATACGCCAGACCGGATGTTCTTGATCTGAGCAGAAACGCACGCAATCAGATCAGAAAGGGATCTTCCCGCAACGCGGCTGCGGCATCCCGATACTCGCGCTCGAGTGTGTCGACCAGCCCGGCTGTAGTGGGAATATCCTGAATGGCACTGACGCCCTGCCCGGCGGACCAGACGGTTTTCCAGGCTTTCGCTTCGTCTTCCATGGGTTTGAGTTTTTCGCCGTAATCGACGGCTCCGGGCTTCATCAATTCGTCCATGGGGAAACCCGCCGCCTCCAGGCTCTGACGCATAAAGTTGGCAGGAACACCCGACACCGCCGGGGTATGGATGATGTCATCGGATGTCGCCTCGATAATCATCTGCCGATATTCTTCCGGCGCGGCTGATTCCCGAGTATTGATAAAGCGCGTTCCCATATAGGCAAGATCAGCGCCCATGGCACGGGCCGCCAGCAGATCCCGACCGGTACTGAGCGCGCCGGCAAGGATCACGGTGCCATCAAAGACCGACCGCACATCCGCCAGCAAAGCAAACGGGTTGCGGGTACCGGCATGGCCCCCGGCTCCTCCGGCCACGGCGATGATGCCATCCACGCCCGCCTGCGCAGCTTTCTCCGCATGACGACGATTGGTGACATCATGAAAAACCAGACCACCGTATCCATGAACCGCTTCCACCACCGCCGAGGCAGCACCGAGGGAAGTAATGACGACAGGTACCCTGTGTTCAACACAGAGCGCCAGATCCTGCTCCCAGCGCGGGTTGGTCTTGTGCACCACCAGATTGACCCCCCACGGGGCCACCGGCTGGTTGGCCTGACGGTTCATCTCGGCAATGGACTGGTGCATTTCCACCAGCCACTGCTCAAAGCCCTCGCTGGTACGCTGATTCAGCGCGGGAAAGGTACCAACCACACCGGCCCGACAACAGGCCAGCGCCAGCTCGGGGTTGGAGATCAGGAACATGGGGGCAGCAATCAAGGGCAGTCGAAGCTTTGACTGAAAGCCTTCACTGAGGGGCACAGGCACTCTCCCGTTTCGTTACGCTGACGTGGCCAAACCTATGGCGTAAACCAGGGTCCAGCCGCTACAAAGAATGGATTGTAAACATCTTCCTTGCCATAACGTAACGGTTCACCGGAAAAAGTCTGCACCCTGCCCCCGGCTGCTTCCAGAACAGCCTGCGCCGCTCCGGTATCCCACTCACAGGTGGGCCCAATACGGGGGTAGATATCCGCTGCACCCTCGGCAATCCGACAGAACTTCAACGAACTGCCGGCCTGCACCAGCCTGTGGGGACCCAGTGACTCGATGAACTCACGGGTGTCTTCATTCATATGGTTCTTGCTGGCAACAACCCGTTTTTTCTCAGGCGGATCCACCACGCCCAGTTTTGTTGTCTCCCCATCCTGAATCCGGAACGCCCCTCTGCCGCGCACACCCCAATATTCGAGGTCCAGCGCCGGGGCAGTCACCACGCCGAGTACGGGAACGCCCTTGTCGATCAGAGCGATGTTAACGGTAAACTCGCCGCTGCGATTGATAAAATCCTTGGTGCCATCAATGGGGTCCACAAGCCAGAACTGCTCCCAGTGACGACGGGTCGACCAGGGAATGTCCGCCGACTCTTCGGAAAGAATGGGGATATCAGGCGTCGCCTGCTGCAACCGCTCGACGATCACATGATGAGAGGCCATATCGGCCTCTGTCAGAGGACTTTTGTCCTC
>SLIH01000100.1 GCA_007135745.1 Halomonas sp.
AAGATTAACGGGCTCCTGGTCACCGACCCGGACAATCGCCTTGTTGGCGCGCTTAACATGCACGATCTGCTGCGCGCCGGGGTTGTTTAAGGAATCAGCAAATGGAAAATTCAGAGATTCTGGAACTCGCCAGCGGCATACAACTACTTGCCATGGACGTCGATGGCGTTCTGACCGATGGCTCGCTGTATTTCTCCGATCAGGGAGAAGAGCTCAAGGCCTTCAATATTCTTGATGGCCAGGGCATCAAGATGCTGCATCAGGCAGGCATTGAAACGGCCATCATCACGGGCCGCTCGTCTCCCCTGACCGAGCGCCGCGCCCGCAATCTGGGCATTCGGTGGCTGTATCAGGGACGCGAGGACAAGGCCCAGGCTTTGACGGAGCTGGCGCGTAGCTGCTCAATTCCGATCTCGGCCATGGCTTATGTCGGTGATGACCTTCCCGACCTCGCGGCGATCGAACAGGCAGCACTGGGCATCAGCGTTCCCAACGCCTACCATGCAGTGCGCGATGCAGCCGACTGGTGCACATCCCAACCCGGGGGACAGGGGGCGGTTCGGGAGATCGCAGACCTGTTGCTGTCGGCAAGAGGTGTTCTGGAGCAAGCCCTTGAGGCCTACAGGCGACCATCATGAAGAGGGAATACCTTCCGGCCATCTACAACTGGCTTCGTGACCGCTCACTGCTGCACTGGGGAGCTCTGGGGCTGATGGCCGTGGTTGCCGCCCTGTTGCTGTTTCGTTCCGACCAGACAGTCTCCCCGACGGATGCCGAAGCGCTGCGCGGCCCGGATGAACCGGACGGCTTTATCATCAATGGGGTCTACCGCTCGTTCGACGACTCCGGCTATCTCTCGACTCAACTCCAGAGCCAGAGAGCCGAACAGTTTGATAACGAGCGCCTGGTCGTCATGCAATCACCCAGCGGCGTGATCTTTGAACGTGAAAGCCGCCTGCCATGGAATATTCAGGCGCGGGAAGGTCGCTACAGCATGGACGAGGAAATCCTGGAACTGAACAACGACGTTATCGTTGAACGGCTGCGATCAGAGGGACAACGAAGCACGCTGGAAACCAGCCACCTGATACTGGATAACCAGGAGCGGATTGTGCACACTGAGGCGCCCGTTACCCTGCGCGATGAGCTGGGCACCACGGATGCCGTCGGTATGCGTGGCTGGCTTGATGACCGCGTCCTTGAGTTCAAACAGAACGTTCGGGGCGAATTCCACACCCAATGATGAACGATGGCAGACCCCGTATCGGGAAAACCGACGAAGAGGCAGGTAGAACAATGCCCCGACTCCAACCTTCTGGATTCCTGCTGAAGGCGCCCTGGCGATTATCGACACTGATCGTTGCCGTATTTGTTTCCGCCCAGGCCTGGGCGTTCGATATGAACTCCGACCTGCCCATCAAGGTGGAGGCCGACAACGCCCGACTGGATGACCGTGCCGGAGAGGCCCGATACTCAGGCAATGTCATCATCACCCAGGGCGAGACCCGACTGGAAGCCGACGAGGTACGGCTCTTTCGGGAAGCCGGGGAACTGGCCCGAATGCACGCCACCGGCGAACCGGCCACCTACACACAACCGGAAACCGATGACGGCTTTTCCATGAGCGCCGAAAGCCGAACCATAAGCTATTCGCGCAATGACGGGGTGGTCACCTTCGAGAAGAATGCAATCATCCGCCACGACGGCGACACCTTTCGCGGCGATGTAATCCACTACGACGTCGGACAGCGCGTAGTTACCGCCCACGGCACGGATGCCGAAAGCGAAACCCGCGGCCGCGTTGAGATGACGATCCAACCCCGCGGTCGCCAACAACGCGAAGACGATTGAGGTAAGGTGTGATGGCGGTACTCAAAGCGGCCAATCTGGCAAAGAGTTACAAGAAGCGACAGGTGGTCAATGATGTATCCCTGACCATTGAGAGCGGCCACATCGCTGGCCTTCTGGGCCCCAACGGAGCCGGAAAAACCACCTGTTTCTACATGATCGTCGGGCTCGTGGCCCAGGATTGCGGGCGCATAACCATTGACGACGAGGACATAACCTCTCTTCCCATGCACGGTCGGGCCCGTGCCGGCATTGGCTACCTGCCCCAGGAAGCGTCGGTATTCCGCCGCCTGACCGTGGCTGAGAACCTGCTGGCAATCCTTGAAACCCGACGGGAACTGAGCAAAGAGCAGCGCATGGAAAAAATGGAGGAGCTGCTGCGGGAATTCCAGATTACCCATATCCGCGACAGTCTCGGAATGAGCCTTTCCGGTGGTGAGCGCCGTCGCGTGGAGATAGCGCGGGCTCTGGCCGTGGAACCGGCTTTCATACTGCTCGACGAGCCTTTTGCAGGGGTGGACCCCATATCCGTCAGCGATATCAAGCAGATCGTACGACACGTGCGGAACAAGGGCATTGGCGTGCTGATCACGGATCACAATGTGCGGGAGACACTGGATATCTGTGAAACCGCTTACATTGTCAGTGACGGTCACATCATTGCCGCTGGAACGCCGCAGGAAATAATCGCCAACCCGCAGGTCAAGGAAGTCTATCTGGGTGACGAATTTCACATGTAACAATTCGATACTGTCGGGACGCTCGATACAGCCCCAGGCACATTGTCCAGGAGCATTGATACCTAGTAAACTCAATGCAACAGTCACCTCTAGCAAAAACTCTGCCGATGACGATTCCGATCCGAATGATCGAGCAGTCCTAACGGGAATGGAACCAGGCTGATGGTAATGAAAGCATCGCTACAGCTTAAACTTGGCGCCCAGCTGACCATGACCCCTCAGCTGCAGCAGGCAATCCGTCTCCTGCAGCTTTCCACGCTGGATCTCCAGCAGGAAATCCAGCAGGCCCTGGAATCCAACCCCATGCTGGAGATGTCCGAAGACAGCGAGGATTCGGCGGAATCACAGCAGGAAGACAATTCAAATTCCGAAGCCCAGGCCTCGGATTCGGAAGACAGGGAAGAAACGGGCACCTGGGAAGATGACAACTGGCAGAACAACACCGAAATTCCTGACAACCTGCCCGTCGATACGGCCTGGGACGATGTGTACCAGACAGCGCCAGCACCGTCGGCACCACGCAGTGACGACGAAAACGACTCCGACTTTGAAACCCGCAACGCACCCTCGGAAACCCTGCAGGACCACCTTCTCTGGCAGCTCAATCTCACGCCGATGTCCGAGCGCGATCGGGCCATTGCCCACGCCATAATCGACGCCATCGACAATACCGGCTATCTCAGTGTACCGCTGGAGGAAATCCATCAGGGCCTGGCAAGCCCCGAGGATGAAGACCCCCTGGAATTCGACGAGGTGGAAGCCGTACTGCACCGTCTGCAACACTTCGATCCGCCCGGGGTGGGTGCCAGAGATCTGCAGGAATGCCTGCTTGCGCAACTTAACCAGCTGCCAGAAGATACGGAATGGCTCGCCCAGGGGCGCCTCCTGGTTCGTCATTACCTGAAACTGCTGGGCAGCCGTGATTACAAACAGCTGATGCGTCGCAGTCGCCTCAATGAAGAACAGCTGCGCAGCGTGCTGGAACTGATCCAGAGCCTGCAGCCACGCCCGGGGGACGCCATCAGTAGCCAACCATCGGAATATGTGATCCCGGACATCATCGTCACCAAAAAAGAGGGTCGCTGGCGCATTGAGCTTAATCCCGACATCGCGCCACGCCTGCAGGTCAACAGCATGTACGCCTCGCTGATCCGCAGGGCGGACTCCAGCCCGGACAATACCTATCTGCGCGACCAATTGCAGGAAGCAAAATGGTTTATCAAGAGTCTACAGAGTCGTAACGAAACCCTGTTGAAAGTGGCGACACAGATCGTCGACCATCAACAGGGGTTTCTCGAAGAAGGTGAAGAGGCAATGAAGCCCCTGATCCTTTCGGAAATTGCGCAGGCCGTGGAAATGCACGAATCAACCATATCGCGTGTCACCACGCAGAAATACATGCATACGCCACGCGGCATCTACGAGCTGAAGTACTTTTTCTCCAGCCACGTG
>SLIH01000369.1 GCA_007135745.1 Halomonas sp.
AGTTCAGGAGCCGATCACTGATGATGTCTCCGGGCTGGTTGGCGAGGTTCCTGTAATGGACGCCTGCTACGTGCTCTCAGGTTTCTCCACGAAGCGTGCAGTCAGAGATTGGGCTCGCCTGAGAGATTACCCGGTTGCAGATGGTGATATAACCCGCATCCGAGCCTCTGGCTTGAGGCGGTTCCGGCTTTTTGTTGATCCCCGTGATGGATTGACTGCTGCGGATCAGGCCAGGATTCTGGCTGCAAATGGAATTTCCAGCCGCATTGCGAGTGGTGGGCGGCGACTGGAAATTGGATCCGCTTCCAGTTACGGGCAGCTGCTTGATCAATATCGGCTGCTGATGCCTTTCATTGTCGATACTCCAACCCTTGAATACGCCAGTCATGAGGCCTACAGTTACGGGCTTTTCGGGGGCGCGGCGTTGCATGATCTTGTTTACGAACCCGACGATCCCCTTCGCAGCAAGCATCTTGAGCTGGTCCCCTGCGAAAGTGTTGCAAACGCTGAGGAAAATCCTTAGCATATCGCCCTCGCTGTTTGGCGACAGATGAGCTGGTGTAGCTCAGCAGGCAGAGCAACTGACTTGTAATCAGTAGGTCGGGGGTTCGATTCCCTCCACCAGCTCCATCATCTGAACAGAGTTTCAGGGCGGCCGTCACCTTTGGTTTTGGTCGCCTCGCGGAGGGGTTCCCGAGTGGCCAAAGGGATCAGACTGTAAATCTGACGCGAAAGCTTCGCAGGTTCGAATCCTGCCCCCTCCACCATTTTGCGGGTGTCGTATAGTGGCTATTACCTCAGCCTTCCAAGCTGATGACGCGGGTTCGATTCCCGCCACCCGCTCCATGTTGTAGCGGGCTCATGTAGCTCAGTCGGTAGAGCACATCCTTGGTAAGGATGAGGTCACCGGTTCAATTCCGGTCATGAGCTCCATTTTTTGTTACCGGACGGCGTAAAATTCCAGTGCGGGGAGATAGGTCCAGTGTCTAAGCAGAAATTCGAACGAGATAAGCCACACGTCAATGTGGGCACCATTGGTCACGTGGACCATGGTAAGACGACGCTGACGGCGGCGCTGACGCGCGTGAGTGCGGAAGTATTCGGTGGTGAGGCGCGAGCCTTTGACCAGATTGATAACGCGCCGGAAGAGAAGTCGCGTGGTATCACGATTGCGACGTCGCACGTGGAGTATTCCTCCGAGCTGCGTCACTACGCGCACGTAGACTGTCCGGGTCACGCCGATTACGTGAAGAACATGATCACGGGCGCGGCGCAGATGGACGGTGCGATCCTCGTGGTATCGGCGGCGGACGGCCCCATGCCGCAGACGCGTGAGCACATTCTGCTGGCGCGCCAGGTGGGTGTGCCGCACATTGTCGTCTTTTTGAACAAGTCCGACATGGTGGACGATGAGGAGCTTCTCGAGCTGGTCGAGATGGAAGTTCGTGAGCTTCTCAGCGAGTACGACTTCCCGGGCGACGACACGCCGATCATTACCGGTTCGGCGCTGATGGCGCTGGAAGGCAAGGACGACAATGGTCAGGGCACTACAGCGGTGACGAATCTGATCAAGGCGCTGGATGAGCACATTCCGGAGCCTGAGCGTGCGATTGACCAGCCGTTCCTGATGCCGATTGAGGACGTATTCTCGATCTCGGGTCGTGGTACGGTAGTGACCGGTCGGGTAGAGCGCGGTATTCTCAAGACCGGTTCCGAGGTGGAGATTGTGGGTCTGCGTGACACGCAGAAGACAGTCTGCACGGGTGTTGAGATGTTCCGTAAGCTGCTCGACGAAGGTCGTGCGGGTGAGAACATTGGTGCGCTGCTGCGTGGTACCAAGCGTGATGACGTTGAGCGTGGCCAGGTTCTGGCGGAGCCGGGTTCCATTACGCCGCACACCAAGTTTGAGGGCGAGATTTACGTGCTGAGCAAGGAAGAGGGTGGGCGTCACACGCCGTTCTTTGCCGGTTATCGTCCGCAGTTCTACTTCCGTACAACGGACGTGACAGGTAACGTGGAGCTTCCCGAAGGCGTAGAGATGGTTATGCCGGGTGATAACGTGAAGCTGACAGCGACACTGATTGCGCCGATTGCGATGGAAGACGGGCTGCGTTTCGCGGTACGTGAAGGTGGTCGGACAGTTGGCGCCGGTGTGGTGACCAAGATCATCGAGTAAGGTTAAGGTGCAGGCCAGTAGCTCAATTGGCAGAGCAGCGGTCTCCAAAACCGCAGGTTGGGGGTTCGATTCCCTCCTGGCCTGCCATTATTTTCGACACCCACAAAGTTGATTCCTATGGAGTCCAGTTCCAAACAGGCAACGTCCCCGCTTGATCGAGTCAAGTGGGTCGTTGTGATTGCTCTTCTTGGTGCCGGCGTGTTCGGGAACCATTACTACGGCGATATGTCGCTGTTGTATCGCGTTCTTGCGCTCGTTGCGCTGGCCCTTGTGGCCGGTTTTGTGGCGCTTCAGACCGAGAAGGGTCGTCGGCTGGCGCAGGTGATGAAAGAAGCCAAGGTCGAGATTCGCAAGGTCATATGGCCGACTCGTCCGGAGCTGCTGCAGACAACAGCGCTTGTGCTTGGCTTCGTATTGCTGATTGCGCTGATTCTGTGGGGCATGGATTCGCTGGTGGCGTGGATTGTGTCGAGCGTCATAGGTTGACTGGGGGAGCGTCATGGCAAAACGCTGGTATGTGATACACGCGTACTCCGGCTATGAAAAGCATGTCATGCGTTCCCTTCGGGAGCGGGTGCAGCTCAACAGCATGGAAGACTACTTCGGTGAGATTCTGGTTCCCACCGAAGAAGTCGTCGAAATGCGCGAAGGAAAGAAGCGCAAGAGTGAGCGTAAGTTCTACCCAGGCTACGTGCTGGTCCAGATGGAAATGAACGACGAGACCTGGCACCTGGTGAAGAGTACGCCGCGCGTTCTTGGTTTCATTGGAGGTACGCCGGACAAGCCGGCGCCGATCTCCGACAAGGAAGCCGAGACGATCCTTCAGCGCATTGAAACCGGAGCGGAGGCTCCGAAGCCGAAAACACTCTTCGAACCTGGAGAAATTGTACGGGTGATCGAGGGGCCGTTTGCGGACTTCAATGGTGTTGTTGAGGAAGTAGATTACGACAAGAGCCGGGTCAAGGTCGCGGTTCTTATTTTTGGCCGGTCAACACCGGTCGAGCTGGAATTCGGTCAGGTCGAGAAAGACTGAGACCAAATGTCGGGCAGTAAAGCTCGCACGCGATAGTGTGCGGGCTTTTTCTGTCTTGTCCGGGGAGCCCGTGTGGCGTCTGAACCCATCAGGAGGTAAATCGTGGCAAAGAAAATCGAAGCTTATATCAAGCTCCAGGTGCCGGCCGGCAAGGCCAATCCGAGTCCGCCCGTCGGTCCGGCGTTGGGTCAGCACGGCCTGAATATCATGGAGTTCTGTAAGGCGTTTAACGCTGAAACCCAGGAGTTGGAAGCGGGTCTTCCTGTCCCTGTGGTCATCACAGTGTACAACGACCGGAGTTTTACTTTTATCAGGAAAACTCCCCCTGCGCCTGTTCTTCTCAAGAAAGCTGCTGGTATCAAGAGTGGTTCCGGTCGCCCCAATACCGACAAGGTGGGCACCGTAACCCGCGAGCAGCTTGAAGAAATCGTGAAGACCAAGGAACCCGATCTGACTGCGGCCGACATGGATGCAGCGGTTCGTACCATTGCTGGTACGGCACGCAGCATGGGCCTGAATGTGGAGGGCCTCTGACATGGCAAAACTGAGCAAGCGCCAGAAGCTTATCCGTGAAAAGGTTGAAAAGACTCGCGCCTACGGCGTTGAGGACGCGGTCGCCTTGCTGAAGGAGTTCGGCGAGCAGACGAATTTCGAGGAGTCCATCGACGTCGCGGTCAATCTTGGGGTGGATGCCCGGAAATCTGACCAGGTGGTGCGTGGTTCCACCGTTCTGCCGAACGGCACAGGCAAGAGCGTTCGCGTCGCGGTTTTCGCGCAGGGCGACAATGCTGAAAAGGCTAAGGCGGCAGGTGCTGACATTGTTGGCATG
>SLIH01000406.1 GCA_007135745.1 Halomonas sp.
CGGGGTACGGCTCGTTTCTCACGCCAGTTGCGGATGATGGGCCCGTGCACCGGGTGATCGAGCAATGCCTGTTCGAGTTCCGGCCAGCCATGGCTGCCAGCCCAGGCCGCCACCAGCAGAAAAGGCACCGTCGGGAGGCCTGGCACAATGACGCCCGCTGCAGCCAGCGTCAGTGCCAGGGAGGCAAGCGTTCGCCATAGTGTTCTTCTGAGCATCATCATTGCTGCTTGGTTGTTCATGGCCCTCAGTGTACGATTTAAAAGATTTACCGTAAATACATCTTTAAGTAAAAAGTAAAGAGGAAGGAAAACCAATGGACCCTTATATGAGCATCAAAGGCATCCATATGCTCACGGCCTACCTCACGGTTCTCATGATGCTGCTGCGTATGGGCCTGGAGCTGATGGGAAAGCCCGGCTGGCGCCAGACCCCGCTGCGCTGGATACCGCACGCCAATGACACGCTACTGCTGATCTCGGCGCTGCTGCTTCTGTGGATTACCGCCTGGATGCCCTTTGTGCACCATTGGCTGACGGGGAAAGTGATCTTTCTGATCGGTTATATCCTGGCCGGAAAGTGGGCCCTGGATCAGAAGCGCTCTGTGCGCATCCGGCTGGTGGCAGGAGCATTGGCGCTGGCGCAACTGGCGATCATTTTCGCGCTTGCCTTCGTGAAACCGGTGATCTGACCCTATAGGTAGGGTGCCGGTGAGCGAAGCGAACCGCACCATGGCGCCATACCTGCACCTCTGGTGCGGTTCATTCCATTCACCGCACCCTACATAATTGGAAAATCGCCTGCACGCAGGCTCCCCCAGGAAAAAGGCCCTACACTTTCACTCGCAACTCGATCCCTTTAACTAAAGGAGGTATACCCCCCTAGGGGTAACTTTATGATTTTAAGGGTTATCCCCGTACAATGGCAGTGGCTCCCCCGTTAAGATGTGCATAATCAGCGACTTTATCTGTCGTTCAACCGCACATTCTGACCACACATGGGGGAGCTCATGGGAAAGCGTAACGCGGACATCCATGAATGGGACGTCGAGAACGAGTCGTTCTGGCAAAGTACCGGCAAACGGATAGCCTATCGTAACCTCTGGATCTCCATTCCCAGTCTGTTGATGGGGTTCGCCATCTGGCTGATGTGGGGGATGATCACGGTTCAGATGCTGAACCTCGGCTTTCCCTTCTCGGAAACCGAACTCTTCACCCTGAGCGCCATCGCGGGCCTGACGGGCGCGACACTGCGTATACCGGCGTCCTTCATGATCCGTATCGCCGGCGGACGTAACACCATATTCCTGACGACCGCGCTTCTGATGATCCCCGCAGTGGGAACCGGCATGGCCCTGCAAAGCCAGGATACGCCCCTGTGGGTATTCCAGCTGCTTGCCTTCCTCTCCGGTATCGGCGGCGGCAACTTCGCCTGCTCCATGAGCAACATCAGCACCTTTTTCCCGAAAAAGGAACAGGGGCTGGCGCTGGGTCTGAACGCCGGACTGGGTAACTTTGGCGTCACCACCATGCAGATTCTGATTCCGCTGGTCATGACGGCTGGCGTATTGGGTGTGATTGCCGGTGATCCGATGCAGCTCCAGAGTTCCAGCGGTACGCTTATCGGGCGCATTGAAGCGGGTACCGATACCTGGATCCAGAACGCTGGATTTATCTGGTTGGTCTTCCTGATCCCGCTGGCCTTCCTTGGCTGGTTCGGCATGAATAACCTGCGCACGATTGCTCCTGACCCCGGACACCCGCTCGCTGCCTTCGGCAAGATCATAGGCCTGTACCTGGTGGCTTTCGTTGCCGCGGCGATTGGGCTCTACCTGTTCCTGCCCGACCCTGTCGGTCTTGATGTGCTGAATATGTGGCTTGCGCTGCCGTTGATCATCGCGCTGACTCTGCTGTTCATGCGATTGATGCCGGGCCAGATCCAGCCCAACATCAAGAAGCAGTTCGCCATTTTCAGCAACAGGCACACCTGGTCCATGACGGTGCTCTATATCCTGACCTTTGGTTCCTTTATCGGCTTTTCGGCGGCCCTGCCGCTGTCCATCGAGGTCATTTTCGGGCGGATGATGGAAGAAGATGCGGATGGGACTCTGCAGCGCGTGACCAACCCCGACGCGCCCAGTGCTCTTACCTGGGCCTGGATCGGCCCCTTCGTGGGCGCGCTGATCCGGCCTGTGGGCGGATGGATTTCGGATAAGATCGGCGGTTCCATCGTTACGCAGGTCATCTCGGTGGCGATGGTGCTGGCGTCAGCGGCTGCAGGTTGGGTCATGATGCAGGCCTATAATTCCACTGATCCCAATGCCTGGTTCGCGGCGTTCATGATCCTGTTCGTGATTCTCTTTGCCGCCAGCGGCATCGGTAACGGTTCCACCTTCCGTACCATTGGTGTGATCTTCGATCAGCATCAGAAGGGTCCGGTGCTTGGATGGACCTCGGCGGTTGCGGCATACGGCGCCTTCATCGCGCCCCGGGTTATGGGTGAACAGATTGAGGCGGGTTCGCCGGAGTTGGCCATGTACGGTTTCGCCGTCTTCTATGCCCTGTGCCTGATCGTGAACTGGTGGTTCTACCTGCGCCCGAATGCCTATGTGAAAAACCCGTAAAATCTGCGGTTTATCCTGCCCTTCAGTCTGTCTACACTGGCTGTAGGGTTCAAACCGCACAAAAAAGGGGGAAGGCATGAAGGCCATCATCTACAGAGCGTTCGGTGAGGCGGATGTACTGGAGTGGGTGGATGATTGGCCAGAGCCGGAACCGGGCGAGGGCGAGGTAAAGATTCGCGTCCTCGCCGGGGCCCTCAACCCCAAGGACATACTGCTTCGTAAAGGAAAATTCCGTCCGCTTCTCAACCGTGAGCGCCTGCCCCGTGTCAGTGGTCAGGATGTTGCCGGCGAGGTGGTCAGTGTGGGCTCCGGCGTCAGTGATTTTTCCGAGGGCGACGCGGTTTTTGGAATGACCAACCGGTTCCATGGCGGCGCCCACGCCCAGTTTGCCATTCTGCGGGATGATGAAATTGCTCACTGCCCGAAAGAACTGGATTGGAGCCAGGCTGCGGCCATCCCTCTGGCTGCTCAAACCGCTCTTCAGGCCCTGCGCGACTGCGCGCATTTAAAGGACGGTCACCGCGTGCTTATCAATGGTGCCAGTGGTGGAGTAGGGCACTTTGCCGTACAGATTGCGCGGATACTGGGGGCGGAAGTCACCGCCGTCTGCGGGGAAAGCAATCTGCATTTCGTCTCAGAGCTTGGGGCGGATCACGTCATTGATTACCATCAGACGCCGGCACCGGCCATTACCGGCCCCTTTGACTGTGTTTTCGATGTGTTTGGTCAGTACCGTGCCCGGGACTTTCGGGATAGCCTGAAGCCTGATGGCGTTTACGTAAACACCATCCCCAACAGAAAAACCGTCCTGGCCGAGGGGCTGGCCCGCCTGCATCTGCAGCAGAGCAGCCGCCTGGTACTGGTGCACTCCAACCGCCGCGACCTTGAGATTCTTGCCGGCTGGGTGGCGGACGGTAATCTTCACCCCCACCTGGATAAGGTCTACCCCTTCTACCACGTTGAAGACGCTCATCGGCATATAGAAACACGCCATACCCGGGGCAAGGTTGTGCTCGAGGCCAGTTGCTGACGCCCTCAGAGGCGCCTTTCCCGTCGATCATTGCGTAGGGGGCAAGGGCCGGGTTGCGTGTGGTCCGCGTTAACTGCCCTGTGCTCCGGTCTGTCTGGTTGAAAGAAAAACGTAACCTCCCTGTCATTACTTCCCCGTAACCTTCACGTCCAGTCAATGACGAGGCCAGGCATGGGCTTCACGTTCATGCGATCAGGGTATGCAGCCGGACGCCAACCCGGTCGGATTGGAGAAGGGTGCTTCTCCGGACAAGCTGAGGTGCGAAATATGTTGTGCAAGCAAACTCTTGCCTGGGGTATGGGGCTGGCGCTGGTGTGTGTGGGGAGCGCCGCAAGCGCAGAAGCGGCGAACCGTTACGAGGGGCTGAACTACGAACCA
>SLIH01000220.1 GCA_007135745.1 Halomonas sp.
CAATATGGTGGAGAAACTTCAGCGTTCACTGGCGGAAGCAGCGCAGAAACAGGAAGCGGTGGGCAAACCGGCGATTCTTCTGGTTTCCGCGCCACTGCGGCCGGTGCTGGCAAAGTTTGTCCGCTATGGGATCGAGAGGCTGCACGTCCTTTCCTATCAGGAAGTGCCGGAGAACAAACAGGTGACGATAGTCTCGTCCATTGGTCAATAAACTGACGGTCGCGGAGGTTCCGTGCCATGCAAGTAAAACGATTTTTTGCTCCGACGATGCAACAGGCCCTGAGAATGGTTCGAGATCAGATGGGGTCGGATTCCGTTATCCTGTCCAATCGACGGGTTGACGGTGGTGTCGAGATTGTGACGGCGCTTGATTATGACGAGGCGGAAGTTCGTAATCAGCTGGGTGTGGCGGATGAAGGAAAAGCGAATGCCGCACGTCTGGCGGAGCTGCAGGCCGAGCGTCACCGCAAGCTGGAGGAAGCCATGCGCCGCTCCCAGGCGCACATCCGCGAGGTGAAAGAACGCTCGGAGCGTCATCAGGAGCCGATCAGTGCCGCTACCGTGGGTGAGCCATTTGATGGGGATCCCGAAGAAGCACTGCAGGGCGAGCTTAACGGTACCGGCGAATCAGCTCCCGGCGCGGATGGCTGGGCTTCGATGCGCGAGGAAATACACTCGCTCCGGGATATGATCCAGCAGATGAGTGGTCAGCCCCAGGGTGGCGGTGAACGTAAATCCTCGGCGGCCAGGCTTGTACAGCAGCGCCTGAGCGATCGGCTTCAGGACATGGGCATGGACCCGGCCTATGCCCGGGAACTGGCGGCGGAACATGGCCAGGGGCGCCTGGATCTTGGTTGGAAGAGTGCGCTTAAGGCAACAGCCGCCGCTATTCGAACCGAATCAAGCGATATGGTGGAGCGTGGCGGCATCTATGCGTTGGTGGGACCCACCGGATCGGGCAAGACCACAACCATCGGCAAGCTCGCCGCACGATTCGTGCTCAAGCATGGCGCTGAGAAACTGGCGCTGGTTACAACGGATCGCTATCGGGTCGCAGCCCATGAGCAGTTGTTTGTATTCGGTCGTATACTGAATGTTCCTGTGCGAGTGGTGGACGAATCCCACAGCCTGGATTCAATTCTGGATGATCTGTCGGATCGCCGCTTGATCCTCATCGATACGGCGGGTCTCACAGCCGCCGATCAGGGTTGGGATGAACAGCTTGAGGAGCTGGTCAACAGTCGCCACAGCGTGCTTCCCTATCTGCTCATGTCAGCGACCAGTCAACCCCGGATTATGAAATCCACATGGCATTGCTATAATGCCGTTGGACTGGCCGGCTGCATCCTGACCAAGCTGGATGAGGCCGTGACGCTGGGTGAAGTGGTGGGGTTCGCTGCGCAAAGCCAGTTACCGGTCGCCTACTATACTGACGGCCAGAAGATACCTGACGACATTCACCGTGCGGGCGCGGTGGATCTGATTAAACAGGCTGTGCGGCGCCATCAGGCCCTGACACGGGAAAAGCCTCCGGTTGTGGCGGAGGGTGCCTAGGCATAGCCGGTGGTCGGGATTACAAATAAACACATAATGGGAGCACCCGTCCTGAATGAGTAACCCGGTACAGGTCATTGCAGTCACCGGCGGCAAAGGGGGCGTGGGTAAGAGTAACGTCTCTATCAACCTTGCCATCGCGCTCGCCGAGATGCAGCGTCGAGTTGTGGTTCTGGACGCCGATCTGGGACTTGCGAATCTCGACGTTCTGCTTGGTATTACTTCAGCTCACAATATTTCCGATGTGCTCGCGGGCGAATGTTCCCTGCGGGACATTCTGGTCGAAGGGCCCGGCGGTATTCATATTGTTCCCGCCTCTTCGGGCACTCAACGCATGACCAACCTGTCCCAGCAGGAACATGCCGGTCTGATTTCCGCGTTCAGTGAACTCGGTGATGATCTTGATGTCCTCATTGTTGATACCGCTGCCGGCATTTCAGAATCGGTGGTCAGTTTCCTGCGCGCCTCCCAGGAGATCCTTCTGGTGGTCTGTGATGAGCCCACTTCCATTACTGACACCTATGCGCTGATCAAGCTCATGAACCGGGATTACGGTACGCACCGGTTCCGGGTACTGACTAATATGGTGAAATCCGATCAGGACGGTAAGGCTGTATATGAAAAGCTGTACCGTGTCACTGAACGATTTCTGGACGTTGCATTGCAATATGTGGGCAATATTCCTCTGGATGATTCGGTGAAGAAGGCGGTCCAGCGCCAGAAGGCGGTTATGGAAGCCTATCCTCGGGCCAAGGCTTCACATGCGTTTCGTCAGCTTGCCCGCAAGGTCGATCAATGGCCGCTCCCCTCCAGTCCGAGGGGCCATCTGGAATTCTTTGTCGAGCGGTTGATACAGGGCTGACCGTCGTTGGCAGGGGTGGTGCAGCAGCGGTTCTGCTGTGCGCGCACCTGAATTCGTCAACCATGCTGCAACAGTGGTTATTAAATTCATGACGCATTCCAGATCGCTTGGGGCCTACAACGAAAACGCAAAGGCGGATGCTGAGGCATTGGTCCAGGCGCACGCCCCTTTGGTCAAAAAGATTGCATTGCACCTGATGGCCAGGCTGCCCGACAGTGTCCAGCTGGACGATCTGCTTCAGGCTGGAATGCTGGGCCTGCTTGAGGCGGCCAGCAAGTATGAGCCGTCTCAGGGGGCCTCCTTTGAAACCTACGCGGGTATCCGGATTCGTGGCGCCATTGTGGACGAAATCCGCAAAGGCGACTGGGTTCCGCGTTCCGTTCACCGAAATGCTCGCCGCGTGGCCGAAGCGATCCACATCGTGGAGGCGCGGGAAGGTCGTGATGCCCGGGACGCTGAAGTTGCACAGGAGCTGGGCATGTCTCTGGATGAATATCATGCCTGTGTCAGTGATACCAACATCGGTCGCCTTTTCAGCCTGGATGATTTGAATGAACGCGGGGAATCGGTCGGTGAGAAAGCGCCAGAGGAGAGCCCGCAGTATGAGCTGGAAGATGAGGATTTCAGACGTTCGTTGGCGGGTGCGATTGAGGAACTCCCGGAGCGGGAGCGGTTGGTACTGGCTTTGTACTACCAGGAAGAAATGAACCTCAAGGAGATTGGGGCGGTGCTGGAAGTCAGTGAATCCCGCGTCAGTCAGATTCACGGACAGGCCGCGGCACGCCTGCGAGCGCGGCTGGCGGAGTGGAATTAGCATCGATGACTGGTCAGCCGCCCATAAACGGCTAGACTTGGGGGCAGAGGCCTGGCACCGATAGCGCTTTGAGATAGGCTCAACCATTTGGAGTGGAGGTCGCATTGGACAAAAACATGAAAATTCTTGTTGTGGATGATTTCTCCACAATGAGGCGAATCGTCAGAAACCTGCTCAGGGATCTCGGCTTCAGCAACATCGAGGAAGCTGATGACGGTAATACGGCGCTGCCCATGCTGAAAAAGGGTCATTTCGATTTCCTGGTGACGGACTGGAATATGCCCGGCATGAGCGGAATGGAGCTCCTCAAGGCAGTGCGTGCTGACGAGAACCTGAAAACGCTGCCTGTACTGATGGTTACGGCGGAAGCGAAACGGGATCAGATCGTCGCGGCGGCCCAGGCTGGCGTCAATGGCTATGTGGTGAAACCGTTCACCGCTGCCGTACTTAAAGACAAGATCGAAAAAATCTTTGAACGTATCGAGCAGTAGGGACGGAATTTCGGATCATGACAGACAGCAAACAGGACTCTTCGTCGGTTTCCGAAATCGAGCAGCAGCTGCAGGCGCATGCGAGCGGCCTCAAGGCAGCACTGGATAACGGAGATCTGAACTCGGCAATGCACACCATAGCGGAGCTTGGAGAGGTTCGTGATCGCAGCCTCTATCGGGAGGTTGGGCGTTTGACGCGGAGTCTGCACGAGGCACTGAGAGATTTCGAGATAGACCCCGGCACCACCGCCCATAACTTCGGCCTTGTCGAAGGCACCGGCACCTTCGCCCTTGAGACCGGCA
>SLIH01000065.1 GCA_007135745.1 Halomonas sp.
AACGGGCTTATACGTGATAAAGGCTCAAATCCTTGAGGTACTTGGCTCATGTTGGACTCCTTCCTGACTCAGGGCTGCTCATTAGCCCCCTCATGTAGCTTTACATGGCAGCGAACAGGGCCACTGCCCAGTACACACCTATAGCCATCTGCACGACAAAGGCCGCAAAGCGCACCATCACCGCCGCCGGGCTGGTGGATGCCAGATGCACCAGGGACTGGAACACCCGCGACGCGAGGAACACCCAGGCAAGCGAATCCGTGACCGCGCTCTGGCCCGTGACAATCGCGACGAGCAACAAGCCGCCAAATATCGGGAGCCCCTCCACGCAGTTGGCATGTGCCCGGGCGAGACGCTGCATGAACGGTGAGAGGGCTGCGTTGTCAGGAGTAAACCCATTGGGCGGAACCTTCCCGCTTAATACAAGCTGCGAACGAATAACCTCCATGAGCACGAGCAGCAACAGCGCCCAGAAGATGAAGCCAAGCAGTGCAAGGGTGGTGGGGGTATACATGTCAGATCCTTCCCTGTGAATTCCGGGTTCCAGTTTACCCCAGTGGCCTCAACCCACCACCCCGGCCTCCACTTTCGCATCCCATCACAATGATTTGTCAGCGCGCTCCTCCGAGACAGATAACGTCACACGCAACGGCGCGAACGAAGTGAGTTGGCGTAGCTGAACAAAGTCGCACGATTCGTGGAGGCGCGCGGTTCAGTCCTCCGACGATGCCGGCAGCCGTGGATCCTGCACCGCACTGGAATCCAGCATCTGGTGGTCCAGCATGTAACCGGTAATCGCTTCGCTGGTGCCATTAACCACGAATTGCACCGCCAGCACGGCGAGAATAAGCCCGAAAATCTTGGTTAGTATGTCCTTGCCGGTGTCGCCGAGATAATCAACGATCAGCTTCGAGTGCATCATGGCGTAGTAGCAGGTCGCCATGCAGGCCAGCACGGCAAGAAATACCAGCACAATGTGGTAGATGGTGGGCGCCTCGGTGGTGAGGATCATGACTGTGGCGATGGCGCCAGGCCCGCTCATGAAGGGAATGGCCAGGGGGATCACGGAAATATCATCGGCGATCCTGGGGTGCTCCGCCTTGATGTCTTCAGCGGTATCGCGTTCGCTGGTGCCCGTCTGGCGAATCATGCCCATGGCGATGCCAAAGAGAATGATGCCCCCGGCAATGCGGAACGCCGCGAGGGTGATGCCAAAGAGCTGGAAGATGATGCCTCCCAGCAGAGCAAAGCCAATCAGCAGGGACGCGGCCACTTTGGTGGAGCGCAACGCGATGGTTTTTCGCTCCACCTCGCTGGCCTTGGGAAGCATCGCCATGAAGATAAAGGCGGTGGTCAGGGGGTTAACGATCACGAATACCGCCAGGAAGGAGATGGTCAGATATTCCAGCAAAGCAAGCATGGCCCGGCCCTTCTCGATTGTGTAGATCGTAGCTCATCGGCGCTGCAGAGTGCGGCAGCCGCCGTTTGGCTGACAATACACGGAGTCGGAACCAGCCTGAACTGGGCATCCGCACAGTATCGCAATGTAAAGGTGACCTGAACCAGCTCTGAATCGTGCTCAGCCCCGCCGCAACCATGCGAGGACTTCATTGGCATTTCTATCGGCAGGGAATACTGGGTAGAACACCTTTACGACTTTACCGTCCTCAACGATCAGCGTCAGCCGCTTGAACAGCTCCATTCCCGCGATAGCACCACTTAACTATGCTTCCACTCAGATATTATGAAATCACTTGGGCCACCAGTACAGCGACCGTAGAAGGTGGGGATTTATAGTGGCTACCGCCTGATTGGGGTGGCCCCGATCAGTTGAGCAGCCTGAGGGTGACTTCAGTCTCTATCGCCCTGCGCCCAGGCCTGCTCGGCCTCCAGGCGTTCCCGTTCTTCCTCTCTGGCGGCATCAATCACAGCCAGCAGGTCACCCATGTCGACCGAGGCTTTACTCCTGTCAAACCGCCCGCTGAGCCTGGCATTCGTGCTCAGCAAACCACGGGAATAAAGCGACCAGATCTCCAGACCGTACTCGGTCTCAAGCAGTTCGGGTGCGAAGCGGCCAAAATAGCGGCGCATATTATCCACATCACGCACCAGCATCATGGCGGCATTGTTATTCTGCGCGGCGTCCACCGCCTGCGGTAAATCAATAATCACCGGTCCGTCGGAGTCCACCAACACATTGAATGGGGAGAGATCGCCATGGACCAGGCCCACATCCAACATCCGGACTATTTCCGAGAGCATGTGATCATGGAATGTCCTCGCCGTTTCAGCGGTCAGCGTCACCTCGTCAAGCCGTGGCGCGGCATTGTCCTCGCCATCCGAGATCAGCTCCATCAGCAGCACACCATCGACAAAGCCCATGGGCTGCGGCACTCTTACCCCGGCTGCCGAGAGTTTATACAGCGCCTCCACCTCGGCATTAAGCCAGGCCGATTCCTGCTCCTTCTGGCCATAAGATGTTCGCTTGGCCATGGCCCTGGCGCGGCGGCTGTTACGACCTTTGCGCCCTTCCTGGTATTGAACCGCCTGCTTGAAACTCCGTTTTATGGCCTCCTTGAAAACCTTGGCGCAGTGCAGTTCCTCACCGCACTGCACCAGATACACCTGAGCCTCCTTGCCACTTTTCAGTTGGCAAATGACTTCGTCAATCAGCCCGTCATCCACCAATGGCTGCAATCGCTTGGGTGTCTTCATAAATTCCTTTCTTGGAAAAATAACCTTATGCCACAAGGTAGCTGCGATTTTCCGGAGATGCCGGGCCGAAGGCGGAAAACAGGCTGTTGCGGAGTGTCAGCGTAACATCACTGAACCGTTGTCACGTACTTCAGGACTTCCACCACCTGCTCCGGTGATTGAGCCCAGGCCATCGCGGAGGCATCCACTTCTTTCAGGGGATGAACAATATCTGCCCCGTGCAGGGTGATATAAGGCTTGCCCAACGCCGCGCAAAAACCCGCATCAAAGGCGGCATTCCACTGCTTGTACTTGTCACCGAACCGGATCACGGCAAGGTCGCAGTTTTCGATGAGCGTCTGGGTGCGGATTGCGTTCACCTTTGCCGACTGATGATCGCGCCAGAACGGCTTCTCTTCCGCCCCCAACACATCACCGGCGGCATCACTGGCATCGTGATTGGTGACCGGCGCCACGAACTCAACCGGAAGCTTCGCTGCTTCCGCACCCGCTTGAATCTGTTCACGCCAATCGGTATGGATTTCGCCGGACAGGTAAACTACCCACGTCATACTGCTCTCCTTTTTGCCTTCAACTGACTACTTCTATGTACCACTTGGGCTTGATGCGCCCGAAATCCCGCCGGACGTTTGATTTCAGTGTTTTTTTGGAGTCCAGCACCTTTGCCTCGCCGTCCTCTCTCAAAAACACCACCCAATGCCAAAACGGTTTGCCGTTTTCCATACGCCATTTAATAGCCATTAGGGCTTTGTCTGGAAGGCGCTCCCAAGTCTCGAATGGTGCTTCTTTCGGCGATACCGATATACCAAATTCCCGTAGAAGCTTCCGGACGTGCCCTGTCTCCGACCAGAGCGCCGTGTCTGCTGCGTAAATGCCCAGTACATTCGCCTTACGCTTGGCCTCCGCATAGCTCATGCCTGCTAGAGTTGCACTTGCCGCAATGCCACAACCGCTTATTTCTTCTTGGATGACTGGTTCCATGTCTCTACCAACGCTTGGCACACGTGCCGATTTGGAGCCGCAGCGCGGCGGAAAAGCGGTCGCCGTGCAGCCGATTGTTATGTTCTCCACGGGGCGCTACGATGTGTATGACTCGGAATAATCATACACACAGGTGCAGCATGAGAACGAACATCGTCATTGACGACCAATTGATGGACGAAGCCCTCAAGGCCTCCGGTTACGAGACCAAAAAAGAGGCCGTTGAGCAAGGGCTAAAACTCCTTGTGCAAAGAAGCAAGCAGCAGCAGATTCGAAATTTGCGAGGCAAGATCAAGTGGGAAGGCGACCTGGATGAAATGCGGAGT
>SLIH01000481.1 GCA_007135745.1 Halomonas sp.
CTGATCTATGCCAACGATGAGGCCTGGTATAAGCAATGGATGCATGATCCCCACTATGCTCTGGGCACCATGTGCTCGGGCGGGACCATTGCCAACCTGACCGCTCTGTGGGTGGCACGCAACCAGGCATTTCCTGCTGAAGGCGGTTTTCGCGGCATTCACCGGGAAGGACTCTTCAGGGCCCTGAGGTTCTATGGCTGTGAGGGCGCGGCCATACTCGTTTCCCGGCGCGGGCACTATTCACTGCGCAAGGCCGCTGACGTACTCGGCCTCGGGCGCGACTTCCTGATTCCCGTGGATACCGACGAACATAACCGTATTGACCCGGACGCGTTGCGTGATCGATGCCTGTCCCTGCAGGAGCAGAAAATCCGAATCATGGCGATTGTGGGCATTGCCGGCACCACGGAAACGGGCAATGTCGATCCCCTGGACACCATGGCCGATATTGCCCGGGAATTCGGGGCGCACTTTCATGTCGATGCCGCCTGGGGCGGACCTACCCTGTTTTCACGCACCCACCGCTATCTGCTCAAGGGCATTGATCAGGCCGATTCAGTGACCATTGACGCCCATAAGCAGCTCTATGTTCCCCAGGGTGCGGGCATGGTGCTCTTCCGCGACCCCACTGCGGTCAGCGCCATTGAGCTGCACGCTGAGTACATCATTCGCAAGGGATCAAAGGACCTGGGCAGCACCACGCTGGAAGGCTCCCGTCCAGGCATGGCCATGCTGATTCACTCGGGCTTGAGAATTCTCGGTCGGGAAGGTTATGAGATTCTGATTGATCAGGGCATCGAGAAAGCCCACGCCTTCGCGGACATGATTGAAAAACAACCCGATTTCGAGCTGATCAGCGCGCCGGAACTTAACATCCTGACTTACCGCTTCTGTCCGGCGCACGCTCGGGAAGCGCTGCAGCAAGCCGATGAGCGCCAGGCGGAGCGAATCAATGCAAGCCTCAACCGGATCACCAAGTTCATCCAGAAAACCCAGCGTGAACGGGGCAAATCCTTTGTTTCAAGGACGCGCCTGAATCCCGCGCACTACCACGACTACCCCTGTATTGTATTCCGCGTGGTGCTGGCCAACCCTCTGACCACACGCCAGATTCTGAGCGATATTCTGGAAGAGCAGCGAAACATTGCCAGCGAAATGGGGATACAGGCGGAGCTCGAAGCACTGGACGCAGCGGTGGAAGCCGTCACCCCTCCTGAAAGCGAGAGAAAACTGGGAGGCAGCGCTCAGTAGAGCGCGCTTTCGTCCTCAAGGACATCTTCAATGACATCCAGAAAGAGTTCATCCGCCGCACTGAGAGACTCGGGGATACGGACGATGGTTTGCGAACTGATTTCCCGTGCGATTTTATTGCGGGCATCCGGATCGTCCCGATGCTCCCGCGCAATCTCCATGCAGCGCACAGCCACGGTGGGATCCGTAAGAACCTTGCGGATGAAGTTCTGAAGCTCGTCAATGATCTTGGCCTGACGGCTTTCTGTGGGCGTACTCATTACCAGAACTCCTTCATTCGATATCCCATCAGTATAGCAGGCGGATCAGACCATCATGCCACGGATGGTGAAATACAGCATAGCGGCCAGAAGCGCCGAGGCCGGTACGGTAATGACCCAGGCAGCAGCAATCTTGATCAGCAGCTTACGTTTGACCATTTCTTCCTGATAGATCTTCTTGAGCCGCTTGCGCTCTTTCTTTTTCAGCGCCACCTCGGTCTGCTTTTTCTTCGCCTGCTTGATCATGGCTTCCATCTCCTCGACGGTCGCCTGACGGAAATCCTCGAGAAACTGCCGCAGCTCTTCACGATCCGGCCCGCGGTGATGATCCAGTATGCTATGGAGACGTGTGGCGTAGTTGGTTTTGAGGAACTCCCTCAGAAATCCAACCCCGAAAACGGCACCAAGTGCCGTATGGGTGGAGCTCACGGGAAGACCGAGCTGGGACGCAATAATCACGGTGATGGCAGCAGCCAGGGCGATACAGAACGCCCGCGTCTTGTCGAGTTCGGTAATCTCGCTGCCGACAGTCCGTATCAGTCGCGGGCCGAACAGTGCCAGCCCCAGAGCCAGGCCCAATGCACCTATTGCCAGGACCCAGAGAGGAATCTGAGCCTCCCCGGCAATGCCACCGGACTGAATCGCCTCATTGATCGCAGCCACCGGACCAATGGCATTGGCCACATCGTTGGCGCCATGGGCAAAGCTCAACAAGGCTGCCGCGAAGATCAGTGGAATGGTGAAAAGACCATTCACACCGCCCGTGGTGTTGGGCATGGCGGCAGCCTGATGAACGATCTGCGCCCTGACGATAAAAAACACCGCCGCTGCAATCGCGAGACCCGCCAGGGCGGCCTGCAGAAACGTTGCCTGCCAGAGCTGCTCCAGCCCCTTGATGACCAGATAGGTACCGAAAGCCCAGGCCATAAGCGCAATGAGCCAGGGCACAAAGACCCGGGCCGCCATGACCCGATCCTGGCGGTAAAGCACGAGCTTTTTGATGGTGAACAGCATGGAGGCCGCGATCAGCCCCCCCATGAAGGGTGAAACGACCCAACTGGCGACAATTCGACCCATGACGTCCCAGTTGGCGATGGCAAGCCCCCCCGCGGCCAGACCAGCGCCCAGAACGCCACCGACAATGGAGTGGGTTGTGGAGACAGGCGCACCGAGAACCGTGGCAAGGTTGAGCCACAGGGCTCCAGCCAGCAAGGCAGCTGTCATCAGCCAGATGAAATTCCGGGGGTCGGCCACCATCTCCGGATTGATGATGCCGCTTTTGATGGTGCCAACCACTTCACCGCCGGCGATCAGGGCACCGGCCGCCTCGAATATGGCCGCAATAATAACCGCGCCGGTCATGGTCAATGCGCCGGACCCCACCGAAGGCCCAACATTATTGGCAACATCGTTGGCGCCAATGCCCATGGCCATGTACGCGCCGATCAGCGCGGCCACCACCAGCAGAGGTGCACCAGGGACTGCAATGCCGCCTAAATGCAACCAGGCCCAGATGAGTAGAATAAAGAGGCCGGAAACACCCAGCCTCAGGAGTTGAGCACTGCGCTCGCTCCCGGAAATATAACCATACGCGGAGGATACTCTGCTTTCGACCATAAGCCGCCCATCCAGCCTCATTCATTGGCTGGCAGCACTATATTCACTTTGTCATGAAATTGAAACCTTCAGCACGGGCATAGCCAATGCAAGGAGGGAGTGCGGCTGCGGGCATTCTGGCTATGATTTTCTGTGACTGAAGCCAAACCCTAAACGCGGGAAAACCGATAACGCCCCATTTGTGATCAATTTCTGGTCAAAACTGTAAAATTTATTTTACAGTTGTATATTGTGCGATAACCGGATAACCCGATGAACGAGAACAGTACGCGTGCTGCACAGCTGGCTACGCCGCAGGCGGTAGAAGATATTCGCGTCTTCCGGTTTATCTCCTGGCTTTCATACGCCGGGACGGCCTGCCTCGTGCTTATTGCCGCGAAATCAGCCTTTTCCGGCGCCCCCATGCACGCCGCAATACTGCTTGGGTTCGCGGTGGCGCTGCTTGGCAATCAACTGATCGGGGCAGCGGCCTGGAACCATCAATGGCACCGACGCGGCCTGATCCTCCTCGTCATGGTGCTGTTTGCCTACCTCATCAGCACTGGCGGGGAAAACAACACCGGCCCCCTCTGGTTCTATGTATTTCCGCCGCTGGCTTTTTTCATCACCGGTCTGAGAACGGGCCTGATTCTAACCTGCGCCTGCCTGGTCTTCGCCCTGGTGGTATTCCGGCTACCGGAACTGCCCTTCGTCACAACCATGTACCATCATGATTTTCAGATTCGCTTTCTTGCCACAGCGATATTCGAAACCGGATTCTGTGCCGTTCTGGATCATCGCCGGCGTCAGGCCCATCACGAGCTGGTGAGCATGGCGAAGCTCTACGAAAAGGCGGCGAAAACAGACGAACTCACAGGATTGCCGAACCGGCGGGCGATGCAGAACCA
>SLIH01000285.1 GCA_007135745.1 Halomonas sp.
CTTCCTGTACATCCTCGCTGGCCATGACCGGTTGCAGATCGGGGAACATGCGCTGTTTAGCGGCCTCGTGGCCTTCAATCCGCGCCAGCCGGGAGGATCTGAGGCTTCCCTGAACGCCCAGAGGAGCCGCCCGGACCACCTTCTGCGCCAGCTCCCAGGCGCGCTCGAACTGCTCACCCGGTTCCACCAGCTCCTGCACCAGCCCCCAGTCATAAGCCTGTTGCGCGGACCATTCATCCCCTGTGAGCAGATAGCGCTGCGCATTGGCCCAGCCTATTTCCTCCTGCAACCGAATGGTCGCGCCGCCACAGGCGAAAATGCCGCGTTTCACCTCGAGCTGTGCGTATCGGGTGTTATTGGCCGCCACCCGGATATCGGCATTGAGCATCATCTCCACACCACAGGTGAAACAGATCCCCTGGGTGGCGTAGACAATGGGTTTGTCCATGGCCGGCCCGCTGATGTGGAAGGGGTCAATCTCGCCCTCGGCGGGCGCGATGCCCTCGCCGTTGGCAAAGACCCCGGCCCAGTCATCCAGCTCCAGCCCGGAAGTAAAGTGATCCCCCTCGGCATAAACCAACCCAACCCGCAGCTCGGGATCCCTGTTCAACCGGCCATAGGCCTCGGCGATCCGGTGATACATTTCCCGGTTCATCGCATTCATCTTCTCGGGCCGATTCAACCCGATCAGCAGAACATGCTCGCGCGCTTCAACCTTAACAATCGACATACTTCTTCCCTCATTGGAATTTCCGAATCAGCCCAGCCTCACACCCTGTGGGAGCCTGCTTGCAGGCGATTTCTCAGGTCGCAGGTCGCAGGTCGCAAGTGGTGCTCACCTGAGACTTGAGACTTGCAACTTGTAACTCGCAACTCTCACCTCAAAACCACTCATCCTTCATCCCAAAGCAACTGTCATCCATGTTCCTCAGAATCACCAGATCCTGGGCCACGGTGGGCAGTTCCCAATGGAAGAAGTACTTCGCCGCCTGGAGCTTGCCCTGATAGAAATTCGCCTCGGAGCCCTGGGGGTTTTCCGTGAGGCGCGCTTCAGCCACGTTGGCCTGGCGCAGCCACATCCAGGCAATCACGATGTGCCCGAACAGGCGCAGGTAGACCGAGGCGTTGGCCAGGGCTTTCTCCGGTGACTCCTCGCCCAGCGCCTTGCCCAGCACCTGGGTAACCTGCCCGGCCTGCTGCAGGGTTTCGCTCAGGGAATAGGCCCACTGCTTGCACTGCTCGGTTTCGGCATTCTGAAGATCCTGCTGGATCGCACCGAACAGCAGCTGTATGGCTTCCCCTCCGCCCTGCCAGACCTTGCGCCCCAGCAGATCCATGGCCTGGATGCCGTTGGTGCCTTCATGGATGGGATTAAGGCGGTTATCGCGCCAACACTGTTCCACCGGGTATTCCCGGGTGTAGCCGGCACCGCCGTATACCTGAATCGCCAGGTCGTTGGCTTTGGGGCCGTACTCGGAAGGCCAGGCCTTGATGACCGGGGTGAGCAGATCCAGTAGCTGACGTGCCTCATGCCGGCGCTTTTCATCGGGGTGCGTATTGTGATCATCCACCAGCCGCGCCCCGTACATGCACAGGGCAAAGGCCCCTTCCACATAGGATTTCTGGGCCAGCAGCATGCGTCGGACGTCGGCGTGCTCGATGATCGGCACGGGCTGACTGCTCGGGTCCTTGTCGGACGGGTGACGCCCCTGCCGACGGTCCCGGGCGTACTCCAGGCTGTGCATATACCCCCGATAACCAATGGCCGTGGCCCCGAAACCCACACCCAGCCGCGCCTCGTTCATCATCTGGAACATATACTTGAGGCCCTGATTCTCCTCGCCTACCAGGTAGCCGTGACATTCCCGATCCGATCCCAGACTCAGCGCCGTGGAAGTGGTACCGCGATAACCGAGCTTGTGGATCAGCCCCGCCAGCTCAATACCATTGCGGTCACCGGGCTCACCCTGCTCATTGAGACGGTACTTGGGCACGATGAACATGGAGATGCCCTTGACCCCTTCGGGCGCGCCTCGTACCCGGGCCAGTACCAGATTGACGATGTTGTCGCTGAGCTCATGCTCGCCGCCGGAGATATAGATCTTGGCGCCTTTGATCAGATAATGCCCCTGCTCCGCAGGGACCGCCGTGGTGCGAATGTCCGCCAGGGAGGAACCGGCCTGGGGCTCGGTCAGCGCCATGGTGCCGGTGAAACGCCCTTCCAGCATGGGCTGCAGATAGAGTGCCTGCTGCTGTTCAGAGCCGAAAATGCGGATAACATTGGCCGCCGCCGTGGTCAGAAACGGATAGCCGGAGGTGCTGGGGTTAGCCGCCATAAAGAAGCCGTTGCAGGCGGTCATGACGGTTTCCGGAAGTTGCATGCCACCCAGTTCGTAATCATAGCGCCCGGCGATAAAGCCCGCCTCGGAATAGGCGTCCATGGCCTCTTTGACTTCGGCTCGCATAGTTACCTTGCCATCCTCGAACCGGGGCTCGTCCTGGTCGGCCAGAGCGTTGTGCGGGGCGAACTTCTCCCGGGCGATGCGATCGGCGGTTTCGATGACCGCGTTAAAGGTTTCGCGGCTGTGCTCGGTAAAGCGCTCCCGGTCACAGAGCGAGGCCGTGTCCAGCACCTCGTAGAGCTGAAAATCGAGGTCGCGGCGGTTGAGGAGTGTGTCGGTCATACGAAAGCCTACCTTTGGATTGGGTACGAACAGGTGTCTGGGGACTCAGTGCATCACGGTACCCTTGAAAGATGCCACAGTCCCCGCTGGCGGCCCACTGTCACTACTGACATAATCATGGTCAAATCCGCCAACCCGTCACGGTCACCTTGACGAAGTACTCGTTGTTTATGGATCCGACTTTCAAGGTTAGCATCATTGCCTTCGAACAGGCGCTGGCAACGGCCATTACCGGGGTCATGGATCTGTTCCGCATGGCGGGCGTCACCTGGGCGCGCATCCACGACGAGCAGCCCCGCCCCCGCTTCGAGGTCACCCTGGCCACCCCGGATGGCGGCCCCTGCCACTGTGTTAATGGCGTCACCCTTTCGGCTCACTGTCGTTGGCAGGACATCCCCGAACCCGATCTGATCATCGTTCCCACCATCGGCGGCGATATCGACCAGACCCTGGCCCGCAATGCCGCCCTGCTGCCACTGCTCAAGCAATGGCACCAGGAAGGCCGCGACCTGGCCAGCAACTGCACGGGTGCTTTCCTGCTGGCCGAGGCCGGCATCCTCACGGACCGCCAGGCCACCACCCACTGGGGGTATTCCGAGTTGTTCAGCCAGCGCTATCCGCAGGTGCAACTGAAACCGCGCCAGCTGATCACCAGTGACGGCAACGTCTTCTGCGCCGGGGGCGGCATGGCCTGGTTCGATCTTGGACTGTTTCTGGTGGAACGCTACTGCGGCGCGGACACGGCACGCACTCTGGCGCGCGCATTCGTCATGGATATGGGCCGCCAAAGCCAGGCCGCCTACGGCAACATCCACGCCCGCCGACTGCACCAGGACCCGACCATCGCCGCCATCCAGGACTGGTTTGACCAACACCTGGGCGAGAGCATCGGCATGGATGAGATAGCCGAACAATTCCACCTCTCGCCCCGAACCTTCAAGCGGCGTTTCCGCAACGCCACCGGCGACTCCCCCCTCGCCTATCTGCGCAAACTACGGGTAGAACAGGCCCGCCGACTGCTGGAACAAACCCAGCTGCCTCTGGGGCGTATCACCGAAGCCGTCGGCTACGAAGACGTCAGCTCCTTCTCCCGATTGTTTCGCGAGGAGACTGGCATGACGCCAGGCGCCTACCGCAGCCGCTTTCACCCTGAGAAACACCGCTCCTGAACCCGGATAATAATCTGTCCCAATGACATCAATAAAAGTTATTGATCCCCAATCGCAGATCTCTATAATAATCATTCTCATTACCATCACGATTCAGGAGGCAGGAATGCCCAGAAGACCCCCCCCAACAGCAGC
>SLIH01000133.1 GCA_007135745.1 Halomonas sp.
CGGAGATCGAGGAAGACATCCGCGATTGCTTTATCAATCGCCCGGAAATGGCCATGGTCGATTCCGATCGGGGCATCTCCAACCTTCACACGCCCAGCGATGTTATTGTGGATGCGTCCATGCCGGCCATGATCCGCGCCGGCGGCAAGATGTGGGGGACCGATGGCAAGCTCAAGGACACCAAGGCCATCATTCCGGAGAGCACCTACGCCACCATCTATCAGGAAGTGATCAACTTCTGTAAGCACCATGACGCTTTCGATCCAACAACCATCGGCACCGTGCCCAACGTGGGGTTGATGGCCCAGCAGGCCGAGGAATACGGGTCTCACGACAAGACATTCGAGTTGCCCGAGGATGGTGCGGTTCGTGTGGTGGACAATGAAACCGACGAGGTGATCTTCGAACACCATGTGGAGCAGGGCGATATCTGGCGTATGTGTCAGGCCAAGGACCAGCCCATCCGCGATTGGGTGCGCCTGGCGGTCGAGCGCGCACGCCTCAGTGGCATGCCGGCGGTCTTCTGGCTGGATGCCGAGCGTCCCCACGATGTTCAGATGCGAAAGAAGGTTGAGCATTATCTGCAGGAGCACGATACCGAGGGTCTGGATATTTCCATCATGTCCTATGATCCGGCCATTCGCTGGACCATGGAGCGGATGGTTCGCGGCAAGGACACCATTTCCGTGACCGGTAACGTGCTGCGTGATTATCTCACTGACCTGTTCCCCATCATTGAGCTGGGCACCAGCGCCAAGATGCTTTCCATCGTTCCGCTGCTGGCCGGTGGCGGCCTTTTCGAGACCGGTGCCGGTGGTTCGGCTCCGAAGCATGTGCAGCAGTTTCTTGAGGAGAACCATCTGCGCTGGGACTCGCTGGGCGAGTACATGGCGATGATGGTGTCGCTGGAAGACCTGGGCAACAAGAGTGATAACCCCAAAGCCAGTGTTCTGGCCAGCACCCTGGATGAAGCAACAGCCGTTTTCCTCGAGGAGGACAAGTCCCCCTCCCGTAAATCGGGTGAGCTGGATAACCGGGGCAGCCATTTCTATCTGGCGCTGTACTGGGCGCGAGCGCTCGCAGCCCAGGATGAGGATCAGGAACTCAAGGCCCGCTTCGAGAAACTGGCCAAGGCCCTTGGCGATAACGAAGACAGGATCATTCAGGAGCTGCTTGAGATTCAGGGGAAGCCTGTGGATATTGGTGGCTATTACCATCCGCAGGCTGAGAGGGTGAGTCGGGCAATGCGCCCGAGCGAAACCCTGAACGGAATCATCGAGTCCTTCAACCAGGGCTGATTCCCCTTGCGGGGTTCAGCTTGCTTTGTCCCGGATGGCCAGAAACAACAGGCCATCCGGGGTCTCTCCCGAGGCTGACAGGCCCCTGCCGCACAACGCTCAAGAGCAAGTTGCCTTCCTGAACCAGCATATTTTTCAGTCCCTTTTTCTGTTTGAGCCTGAACCCGACGTTGATAACACCTGGCTATATCGCATGGTTATTCTGGTGTTTGTCGGGCCGATCACTGCCTTTATGAGGCCAGGGCGCAAGGCAGGAACTGTGTCGTGTCGGAAGGCGCGTTGAGCTGAGCTCCCTGTCATTCCTGCGTTCCCTCTGCGATAGTAAGCGACTGACGAATTATCGAGTGATGTGATCAGGAGATCCTATGTTTCTGGCTATGCTGATCGGGGGCGCCATTGGGTTTGTTTTTGGCCGTTTCCCTGGTTTGCTGATGGGGGCAGCCGCAGGAGCTGCTCTGGTGCTCTGGGCACGGGCTCAGATCTACAAGCGGCTGAGATCCATACAGTCTGAGTTCACCGAGAGAGTGTTCGCCGTGATGGGCGCGCTCTGTAAGGCCGATGGTGTGGTCAGTCGCAACGAGATTCAGGTGGCGGAAGGGCTGTTCGAGAAATTCCGGCTGACGCCTGAGCAGCGCGAAGCGGCCAAGGCGGCATTCAATCGGGGCAAGTCCCCGGAGTTTGATCTGGAGGCTGAGCTGTCGGAGTTCCTGCGGGTCAGCGGGGGGCAGCCCATGCTGCTGGAGATGTTCCTCCAGGTGCAGGTGGCGGCCGTTGCGGCGGATGGTGAGGTGCATCATGCAGAGCACGAGATGTTGGTGCGCATTGCTCGGGGGCTCGGCTTGTCCGAGCAGCAGGTGGATCAGCTCGAGGCTCTGTTGCGTGGGGGCGCGCGCCAGGCTGGTGTCCGAACCTCCCAGCATCAGGAACTGGAGGATGCGTATAAGGTGCTGGGTGTAGCACCAGAAGCCAGTGAAGAGGAAATCAAAAAGGCTTATCGGAAACTTATGAGCGAGAATCATCCGGATAAGCTGGCGGGACGTGGGCTGCCCGAGAGCATGCGCCAGATGGCCGAGGAAAAGACCCGGGAAATTGCTCACGCCTATGATGTCATCAGATCCGCCCGTCAGTCGTGGGGCTAAACAACGGAGAGACACTATGGAACTTGTCCTGCATCAGTTTCCGATTTCCCATTACTGCGAAAAAGTCCGGTGGGCGATGGACTACAAGGGGCTGGACTATCGTCTCCAGAACCATCTGCCGGGGCTGCATGTGAAGAAAATGCGCCAGATGGCGAAAAAGACTTCAGTGCCGGTGCTCGAGCATGAGGGGCGTTCGATCCAGGGGTCCGCGTCTATTATCACCTATCTGGATGAGCAGTTCCCGGAAAAGCCCCTGACGCCTTCCGAGGCGACACAGCGCAGTGCGGCTCTGGAGTGGGAGCGTTTCTGTGATGCTGATATCGGCCCCCACGTCCGCCGTTTCTGCTATGACACCTTGCTGGAGCACCCGAAACTGGTGGTTCCGTTGCTTGCATCCGGTGGTCCCTTCTGGGGCAAGCCCTTCCTCCGGCTTATGTTTCCCCAGCTCAGGAAAACCATGCGCCGCCTTATGGCGATCAAGGAACCCGAGGTGACGCGGTCCCGGGAGAAGCTGGACTTTGCACTGGAAAAGCTGGAAGGAGCGCTTGAAGGAAAGCAGTACCTGGTGGGCGACCGGTTCTCGCGGGCGGATCTGGCTGCGGCGAGCCTTTTGGCGCCGCTGTTTATGCCGGCAGGGTACGGCCTGGAATGGCCTCGTGAGGTGCCATCACCCCTGCGGGCGTGGATTGATGAGCATCAGGCACAACTGGCCTGGCCCCGCAGGATCTACGAGATGCACCGGTAGGCTTTATCCAGCCACCAGAACCAGCAGGAAAACGAGTTCCGTAAGAACAACACTGGCACCCAGGGCATCACCGGTGTAGCCGCCCAGGCTGCGCTGCAGCTGCAACCCCCAGAGAACTCCAGTCAGGGCGGTGGCGACCACAAACGCTGTCATCAGCTCGGGTAGCCAGGCGGACCCCAGTCCGGCAATCGCGACGCAGAAAAGGGTGGCGGTCCCCAGGCGTTGGCCGGAGAAGGTGTCCGCCACGGGCTTGGTTTTGCTGGTATCGGTGTCCGTGACATAGGGCATCAGAGTCATCAGGAATAGCGGCGTCAAACGGGCCAGGGCGGGGGCGAGCAGCAGCGCCGGCCATACCGGCTCGATCTCTGTCAGCAGGGCAAGCTTGAGAGCCAGGGCCATGATCAGTGCCACGGTGCCGTAGGTGCCGATACGGCTGTCTTTCATGATTTCCAGCCGCTTTTCCACGGTGAAACCACCACCCAGAGCATCCACTGAATCCGCCAGACCGTCTTCGTGGAAAGCACCGGTGATCCAGAGGTGCAGGATCAGCACGCCAATGAGGCTGATAAGCTGGGGAAGAAAGGCATCCAGCGCCAGATAGGCCAACGCATAGATAACACCCAGTACCAGACCGGCCACGGGAAAGTAGACACTGCTCTGGTTCATCAGCCGCTGGGAGTAATCAATCTCCACCGGAATGGGAATCCGGCTGATGAACCCCAGACAAAGCCAGAAAGCCTGCCATTCTCGCTGCAGCATCAGGGTCCTCGGTATCAATGCGCCTCATCCCAG
>SLIH01000317.1 GCA_007135745.1 Halomonas sp.
CGTATGGTTTCGCGCGTCTGCCGCAGGCTGTGCTCATCTATACGCTGACTCCGTTCCAGACGTATCAGGCGCTGCCTGAGTTCCGTGTTTTCGCGCTGCAGCTCATCCCGCTGCTCGGCCACTGTTTTTTTTCCTTCGGAGCTCATGAGGTAACGCTGATGAAACTGCTCAGCACCCAGCAGAAACCCCAGAATCCCTGCAAAAACCGTAAACCCCACAAGCAGCAGGAAGCGACGCAAACGCTCGCCAGGCTGGCGACGGACAACAACCAGCTGTCCCTCATCCTCTTTTTTCGAAGCCATAGTCAGGGACCTGTCATAATGCGATGAGAATCATCAGGGCAGCAGAGCTGGCGCACCAAGGCCCAGCGTCTCGTCCAGATCAAACATCAGATTAAGGTTCTGTACAGCCTGTCCGGCTGCACCCTTAACCAGATTATCGATCACGGAAGTCACAATGACCAGTGACTGTCCCGGCTGCTGGTGAAGCGCCATGCGACAGGTATTTTCCCCCTTTACGCTGCGCGTCTCCGGATGCGAAGCCCAGGGCATAACATCCACAAAAGGCTCGTCCCGGAAACGCGTCTCAAACAGTTCCTGAAGATCAACATCTTCCGTTGTCAGTTCCGCATAGAGGGTCGCCTCTATTCCCCGAACCATAGGAATGAGATGGGGAACAAAAGTCACCCGGATATCGTCCCTGCCGGAAGCCCTTGCAACACCCTGTTCTATCTCGGGCCCGTGACGATGGCCGGATGCGCCGTAGGTCTTGAAGCTCTCACCCGCCTCTCCCAGCAGCATACCCACACGAGCCTGACGGCCTGCGCCGCTGGCGCCGGATTTGCCATCGGCTATCAGGCGAGCACAATCGACCACGCCCGCTTCGACCAGCGGCAGAAAACCCAGCTGTATCGCCGTCGCGTAGCAGCCAGGGTTGGCCACCAGACGGGCACCGCGGATCTGATCCCGGTGCATCTCCGGAAGGCCGTAGACGGCGTCGGCCACCAGATCCGGCGCCACATGCTCCTGGCCGTACCAGAATTCCCAGGTGGGAATATGCTTCAGGCGGAAATCGGCCGAAAGGTCCACTACCCGGACGCCCTTGTCGAGCAATGGCCGCACCCCATGCATGGCTACGCCGTTTGGAGTGGCATAGAACACCAGATCGCATTGCCCAAGCAGTTTCTCATCCGGCACTTGAAAACTCAGGTCGCAGTGCCCCCGCAGGCTGGGAAACAGTTCATCCACTCGCATGCCCGCTTCCGAACGGGAAGTAATGGCCACCACCTCCGCCTGCGGATGAACCGACAGCAAGCGCAACAACTCAACCCCGGTGTATCCGGTGCCTCCAACAATGCCAACCTTGATCACTGCAACCTCCCCTGTGGAAACTTTGGCGATTGGTAAACCACCATTGTACCATCCGTGAAGCTTCACAGACCGCATTCAGCAACGGAGATTCGCCCTATGCTCTGGCTCAAGGCCCTGCACCTGATTGCCATGGTGGCCTGGTTTTCCGGCCTTTTCTATTTGCCCCGCCTGTTTGTCTATCACGCCATGACTACGGACGAACCGGGCAACGAACGCTTCAAGGTCATGGAACGCAAGCTCTACCGCGGCATCACCACACCGGCGATGATTGCAACGCTGATCTTCGGCTTCTGGCTATTGGGGCTTCATCTGGAGTTCTATCTGGCCCAGGGCTGGATGCACGCCAAGCTGGTACTGTTGGCCATTCTTGTCGCTTATCATTTTATCTGCGGACGCATGGTGCGACGCTTCCGGGATGACGATAACCGGCACAGCCATGTGTTTTACCGCTGGTTCAACGAATTCCCGGTACTGTTACTGATCGGAATCATCATTCTTGCTGTTGTGAGGCCCTTCTGATGCTTGCAGAGAAACCCCATGTGCTGGTGATCTCGGGCCTGGACCCTTCCGGCGGTGCCGGAATTCAGGCGGATATTCAGGCCATTACCGCACTGGGCGCCCATCCGCTTCCGATTATCAGCTGCCTGACCGTGCAGGACACCATTAATGTCCATGGCGCCGAGCCGGTCAGCGCTGAACTCATCCGAAAACAGCTCCAGTGCCTGGCCGCGGACATTCCCATCCATGCCGTCAAGACGGGCGCTCTGGGTGATGCCACCGTTGTCCGGGAACTCAGTGCCTTTCTGCGCCAGAGGGAACGCCTGCCACTGGTGGTCGATCCGGTCATCAAGGCCGCGGGGGGCGGGGATCTTGCCGATGAGACGCTGCTCTCGGCGATGTTCTCGGAGCTCTTCCCTCTGGCCGATGTCCTGACGCCCAACGGCCCGGAACTGCAGCAACTGGGGGAGCACGAACAGGAAGCCGACGCAGCGCGGAATCTGCTCAAATCCGGATGCAATGCCGTTCTTGCCACCGGCGGCCATGGCACGGGCCATCATATCGAAAACATCCTTTACCGAGCGGATGGCAGCACGGAAAACTGGCAGCTCAAACGGGTCGGCGGCGAATACCACGGCAGCGGCTGCACCCTGGCTGCAGGCATCAGCGCCGGGCTGGCGGCAGGACAGTCGCTCGAAGAGGCCATCGAACGGGCACAGAACTTCGTTGCCGCAAGCATCCAGCGTGCCCAGAAGGTGGGTGCAGGTCAGCCTGTTCCCAACCGCGAGCAACCGCGATGACAAAACCGGCGCTTCGATCCGGGCTTTACGCCATCACTGACAGCAGCCTGCTGCCGGATGACAGGATTGTCGATGCCGTGGAACAGGCCCTTGCCGGCGGTGCCGTCATGATCCAGTTTCGGGACAAGCGCCCGACAGGCAGCTTAAAACGCCGAACGGCATTTTCACTTCGCGACTGCTGCAGGAGCTACGGTGCCCCCCTGATCATCAATGACGACATCGGGCTGGCCGCCGAAATCGCAGCGGACGGCGTCCACCTGGGCCAGGAAGACGCAAGCCTTGAAGAGGCCCTCCAGCGGCTCGGCCCCGACGCGATTATCGGCGCCACCTGCCATGACTCGCTCGCCTACGCCGAGAAAGTGGCGGGCAACCCTGCGGACTACGTGGCTTTCGGGCGTTTCTTCCCGTCGAAGACCAAGGACTCCGCACCATCCGCCCCGCTGTCTGTGTTGCGCGACAGTGGCCATTTACCCGTGCCACGGGTGGCGATCGGCGGTATCACGGTGGATAATGCGCCGCAGGTAATCGACGCGGGCGCCGAACTGGTCGCCGTTATCCACGGGCTCTTTGCAACCCCTGACATACGGCGCCAGGCCCAGGCTTTCACCAACCTCTTCAACAGCAACTGAATAGGCAATTCAAATCTGAGGAGCGCCAAACATGACGCAATCCGAAACTCTCTTCGAGCAGGCACAGCGCTACATTCCCGGCGGTGTCAACTCACCCGTGCGCGCCTTCAAGGGCGTCGGCGGCACGCCCATTTTCTTCAAGAAAGCGGCAGGCGCCTACCTCTGGGACGAGGACGATCAGCGCTACATCGACTATGTCGGCAGCTGGGGGCCGATGATCCTGGGTCACGCCAACCCGGCCGTGATTGAGGCCATCAGCGAACAGCTGAAGGAAGGCACTGGCTACGGGGCACCCACCGCCGTTGAAACCGCCATGGCGCGCAAGATCTGCGAACTCATGCCCTCGATTGAACTGGTGCGGATGGCCAACTCCGGCACCGAAGCCACCATGACCGCCATTCGGCTGGCACGGGGCTTCACTGGCCGCGACAAGATCCTCAAGTTTGAGGGCAACTACCACGGCCATGTGGATTCCCTGCTCGTCAAGGCGGGCTCGGGCGCGCTTACACTGGGGGAGCCCAACTCGCCCGGGATTCCGCAGGCCCTGGCGGAACTCACGCTGACCGCCACGTTCAATGACCTCGAGGAGGTGAAGAAGATCTTCGAGGAATATGGCGATCAGATTGCCGGCATTATTGTTGAACCTGTCGCCGGCAACATGAACTGCGTGCCCCC
>SLIH01000007.1 GCA_007135745.1 Halomonas sp.
AGTCGCCCGGCAGCGAGGATTCTACCCTGATCAGGCCCATAAAAAAACCGGAGCGCACCTGTCGCCCCGGTTTCTTCCCTCAGACGCTTCCCTCAACGCTGATTGGTCGGCGTCCTCAGGAAACGGAGGAAATCCGAGCTCGAGTCAATCAGGAACAGATCATCCTTGCCCTGGAAGGTTTCCTCGTAGGCCCGGAGGGTACGGTACAGCTGATAGAATTCGGGATCCTGACCGAAAACATCGGCGTAGGTCTGGGCAGCAATACGGTCACCTTCACCACGAATCTCTTCCGCCATACGGAATGCCTCAGCCCTGAGAACGGTGGCCTGGCGATCCGCGTCGGCCCGAATACCCTCTGCCAGTTCGGCACCACGAGAGCGATGTTCCTGGGCTTCCTTCTCTCGCTCAGTACGCATACGCCGGTAGACGTTTTCACTGACTTCCTGGGGCAGCTCGATACCTTTCACCCGAATGTCCAGAATCTCAATACCAAACTCTTCCCGCGCCAGCTCGTCCACCGCAGACGTGATCTCGGCCATCAGTTCGTCCCGGGCACCGGAGACAACTTCCCGCATGGTGCGCATACCGAACTGATCTCGAAGCCCGTTATCGATCCGTGAGGTGAGAAGGCTTTCGGCACGAAATTCCTGCCCACCGGTCGCACGATAGAAATCGTCCACGTCACGGATACGCCAGGTAACATAGGAATCCACATCCAGTGGTTTCTTCTCGATGGTGAGATAACGCTGCTGCTCTATATTGAGTGTCAGCACCCGGACATCGAAGTTGCGGGCATCATCCACCCAGGGCAGCTTGAAATGAAGTCCGGGCTGGATATCGGTCTGCACCAACTGGCCGAACCGCAACAGAACGCCCCGATGGGTCTCCGGAATGATGTAGACAGTAGCCGATACCAGATAAAGCAATATGATACCGGCAACAATGGCGACAATACCTTTGGCCTGCATGATTAACGCCCCCTCCGGATGCTATTGCTTTCACGCTGGCGCAGTTCATCCGCAACCCGCTCACTCAGTTCTTTCATATCGTACGGAGTCTCGGAGGAATCACCGCCGCGACTGCCGGCCATGGCGCCGGCACCGGCACGCTGCAGCTGATCCAGGGGCAGCATCATGAGGTTGTTGCCTTCCTCGATATCAAGCACCACCTTGCTGCTACGCGAAAGCACTTTCTCCATGGTCTCGATGTAGAGCCGCTCCCGCATGACATCCGGTGACTGCTGGTAGACAGCAAAAACCTGGTCGAAACGTGCGGTTTCACCCGAAGCCCGCTCGACGACTTCCGCCCGGTAGGCTTCCGCTTCTTCGATCATGCGCTGAGCCTGACCGCGCGCTTCAGGGACGACCCTGTTGCGATACCGCTCTGCTTCGTCCTTGACGCGCTGCTCGTCCTCACGAGCGCGCTGCACGTCCCGGAACGCTTCCTGCACCGCATCCGGTGGCTGCGTGCTCTCAACGTTTATACGCAGAATCTGCATACCGACCGCGTAATTATCGAGAAAGCGTTGCAGGCGCTCTTCCACCAGAGTCGCCAACTCCGCCCGGCGCTCGGTCAGCACCCCGTGCAGCCCGGAGCTGCCGACTTCATGCCGAAGCGCACTGTCCGTGGCGAACTGAAGGGTGATCTGCGGATCCCGCACATTCAGCACGAAATGACGTGGCTCGTTAACACGATACTGAACGCTGAGGTTCACATTCACGATATTTTCATCTTCGGTGAGCATGGCACCGGAAGAGCGGAAGGAGCGAACGTCCGTCACCGTCACCTTGCGGACATCATCCACAAGGGGCAGCTTGAAGTTCAGACCCGGCATGGTGGTAGTGTGGTACTTGCCAAAGCGAAGAACCACGGCGTTTTCCCGCTCGTCGACAATGTAGACCGACTCATAAACGAGAAAACCGAACAGAACCAGCCCGATCAGCGCCAGCACCAGCCCAAAACCGCCGGAGCCCTGACTGGGGCCAGAGCCACCGCTGCCACCTTTGCCGCCTTTTCCGCCAAAGAGACTGTTGAGCTTGTCGAGACCTTTCTTCAGCGCCTCATCAAGATCCGGGGGGCCTTGATTATCGCCACCACCATTGCCTCCGCGGTTCCCTGAGCCCCAGGGATCCCTGTCGTTGTTGCGATTTCCACCCGGTTCGTTCCAGGCCATAGCGTTCTCCGTCATCATCAGATCGCTCTATTCGGCACGCGCCCCTCGGACGGTGGCCGAACAACAGCTGCAAATATTAGGGGTTCTGAATGCCGGCGACAACCGGCATCACCTCATCCGTTGGCCGCAGCCAACCAATCCTCATCCGGGAGGGCTTCCAGTGTGTCTTCCGACAAGCCTGCACGTCCGAGCAACTGGTGCCAGTCACGCGCCTGCATGCGCACCTCCAGGGCGACTTCACCGGAGCGGAGAATCCTTTCGGACACCACAGCCCCCGCCTCATAGAAGCGGGCACGAAGCCTGCCACTGGAAGGATCAAGCTTCAGATAATGATGAACCACATCTTCTGCCAGGCGCTCGGCAACCGCATCATTGAGTAGCTCGAGCCCCTCGCCCGTAGCCGCCGACAGCCAGACGCGGCACGGCTGACCGCTTTCATCCCGATCAACATGCGCCGTGGCCCCGGGAAGCAGATCAATCTTGTTGTAAACCTCGAGTATCGGAACCGAACCGGCGCCAATCTCCGACAGCACTGCCTCGACCTGCTCGATGTTCTCGTCCCGGCGCGGATCCTCCGAGTCGATCACATGGATAAGCAGCGAGGCCTCCCGCGTCTCTTCCAGAGTCGCCCGAAACGCTTCCACCAGCGTGTGGGGCAGGTGCCTTATGAAGCCAACCGTATCGGCCATGACCACGGGTCCCACATCCGGCAATTCCACGCGGCGCACTGTGGGATCAAGCGTGGCAAAAAGCTGATCCGCCGCAAACACGCCCGACGTGGTCATGCGATTGAAAAGCGTCGACTTCCCGGCGTTGGTGTAGCCAACCAGAGAGACGACGGGCATGTCCCGGCGTCGACGCGCGCGCCGCCCCTGTTCTCGCTGGCGACGCACCTTGTCGAGCCGACGATTGATCTGCTTGATGCGCCCACGCAGCAACCGACGGTCTGTTTCCAGCTGGGTTTCACCAGGGCCGCGCTGACCGATGCCGCCCCGCTGACGTTCAAGGTGGGTCCAGCCACGGATCAGACGGGTGGACATGTGCTCCAGCTGGGCCAGCTCCACCTGAAGCTTACCTTCATGGGTCCGGGCCCGCTGGGCAAAGATATCCAGAATGACACCGGTCCGGTCCAGGACGCGGCAACGCAGTTCCCGCTCAAGGTTACGCTCCTGACTGGGGCTGAGCGTATGATTGAAAAGCACAACATCCGCCTGCCCTTCGCCAAGGACGCCCCGTAACTCTTCCAGCTTACCCGAGCCGAGAAACTGCCGCGCGCTGGGCTGATTTCTCGATCCGGTCACGACAGCGACCGTCTCAACACCGGCCGCATGCACCAGCTCCCGGAATTCCTCAATGTTCTCCGGTTCCGCCTCGGAATCCAGATCTATATGAACAAGTACCGCCCGTTCACCGGCATCAGGTCTTTCAAACAATCAGTTTCAACTCCTGGAATTAAATTCAGGCGTCTCCCTCTTCATCTCCGGGATGCTGGGGCGCCTTGACGTTACGTGCTGGCACCACGGTGGAAATGGCATGCTTGTATACCATCTGGCTGACCGTGTTTTTCAGCAGGATCACAAACTGATCAAAGGATTCGATCTGCCCCTGCAGCTTGATCCCATTGACCAGAAAAATAGAGACCGGAATGCGCTCCTTGCGCAGTGAATTGAGATAAGGGTCTTGTAAAGAGTGCCCTTTTGACATTTTTCATTCTCCCGTTTTTTATGTTCGTTACCGCTTTTCCGGTTCTGCCAGCCCGTTCCGTTGCCCTGAATCGCTGGTCGGAAAA
>SLIH01000323.1 GCA_007135745.1 Halomonas sp.
CTCGAAGAATCACGCGGCGTGCGGCAAAACCCGCAGCACGACCGCCGCCGCCGCAACCCATCAGATGTCGTGGTCCTTGGGCAGGTCGTAGTAGTCGCCGGTGAGCAGGCGATGTTGCTCCTGAAGCTCGTTGAAATCTTCAACATAGAACATTTCCCGTTTACTGCGCGCACCGTACCAGAAGGTGATTTTCCGATTAGTATTGAGGCGCTTAAGCTGGTCAAAGATGTGAGCTCGCATGGGTGCCATCCCTGCGCCACCGCCGATGAAACACATTTCGGCGTCCGTATCCTTGGCAAAGAACTCACCAAAGGGCCCCATAACCGTCATCTTGTCGCCCGGCTTCAGCCCAAAGACATAAGACGACATCTGGCCGGGCGGATGGTTGGTACCAGGTGGCGGCGTGGCGATCCGGATATTGAAGCGCAACTCACCGTACTCCTCCGGATAGTTCGCCATGGAGTAAGCACGAACAATCTCTTCTTTGACCACGGACTTGAGGTCCCAAAGGTTGTGCTTGTCCCAATCCTCGCGGAACGCCTCTTCCACATCAAAGTCCTTGAAAAGCACTTCGTGCGGCGGCGCCTCGAACTGCACGTAACCCCCGGCACGGAAGTCCACTTCCTCACCTTCGGGCAGATCGAGGATGGTCTCCTTGATAAAGGTGGCCACGTTATGATTGGAGCGCACGGTGCACTCCCATTTCTGGACACCAAAGAATTCCTCGTCGACCTCGACCTTCATGTCCTGCTTCACTGGAACCTGACAGGACAGCCGCCAGCCTTCACGTTCCTCTTTCGGCGTGAAGTGGTTTTTCTCGGTCGCGATCATAGCGCCACCGCCTTCTTTGACGATGCACTTGCACTGGGCGCAGGTGCCGCCCCCGCCACAGGCGGATGACAGGAAGATGCCCTGCTCGGCCAGTTTGCCCAGAAGCTTGCCGCCGGCCGTGGTGTTGAAACTGTGTTCCGGGTCGCCATTGACCTCGATGGTGATTTCACCGGTTGCCACCAGCTTGGCCCTGGCCGCGAGAATGATCGCCACCAGCGCCAGAACGATGACGGTAAACATCACCACGCCAAGTATGATTTCTGTAGCCATGAGTATGCCTTTTCGTCAGAACCGTTAGTCGTTCGCCGTCACAGGGAGATGCCCGAGAAGGACATGAAGCCCAGTGACATCAGACCCACCGTGATGAACGTAATGCCGAGCCCCTGCAGACCGGGCGGAACATCACTGTACTTAAGCTTCTCGCGGATACCGGCGAGTGCCACTATGGCAAGGGCCCAACCGATACCGGCACCAAAGCCGTAGGCCACGCTTTCTCCGAAATCATAATCCCGCTCCACCATGAACAGAGAGGCACCGAGTATGGCGCAGTTCACTGTAATCAACGGCAGGAAGACCCCCAGCGCCGCGTAGAGTGCGGGAACGTACTTGTCCAGGAACATCTCCAGAATCTGCACCAGCGCGGCAATGACGCCGATGTAGGTCAGGAGCCCCAGAAAGCTCAGGTTGACGTCAGAAAGGCCCGCCCAGGCAAGCGCGCCATCACGCAGAACCTGGTTAAAGATCAGGTTGTTGACCGGAACGGAAACCGTCAGTACGACAACTACCGCCAGCCCCAACCCCAGCGCCGCCTCAACCTTCTTGGAGATCGCCAGGAAGGTACACATCCCCAGGAAGAAGGCCAAAGCCAGGTTCTCGACAAAGACTGCCTCAATAATAAGATTAAGATAATGTTCCATCAGAAGGCCTCCCGTACACGGTGCGGAGACATTTCATACTCGTTCTCCTCAATCTGATCCGGCTTCCAGACACGCAGTGCCCAGATAAAGAAGCCAATCAGGAAGAAAGCACTCGGAGGCAGGAGCATCAGGCCATTGGGTACGTACCAGCCGCCCTCGCTGGCCAGCGGCAGGATCTGGATCCCCATCAGGGCACCGGCGCCGAAGAACTCACGGAAGGTGGCAACAAAGATCAGTACAATACTGTATCCAATGCCGTTACCCAGACCATCCCAGAAGCTCAGCCAGGGGCCCTGCTGCATGGCGAAACCTTCCGCCCGGCCCAGGATAATGCAGTTGGTAATGATCAGCCCCACGAAAACCGACAGCTGTCGGCTGATATCGTAGGCGAAGGCCTTCAGGAACTCATCCACAACGATTACCAGTGACGCAATGATGGTCATCTGAACAATGATGCGGATGTTGCTCGGCACATGATTACGGATAAGTGATACCGACACGTTGGAGGCACACATTACCGCGATAACGGCCGCACACATTACCAGGCTGACGGTCAAGCTGGTGGTCACGGCCAAGGCGCTACAGATACCAAGGATCTGTAGCGCAATTGGATTGTTATTGAATATGGGGTCGAAGAATACGTTCTTCGCTTTCATTTCAGCCATGATCAGATCTCCCCAGCCCGAACTTTTTCGAGGAACGGTGCGAAAGCACGTTCGCCCAACCAGAAGTTGATGGTGCGTTCAACGCCCCGTGCGGTCAGGGTGGCACCGGAAAGCCCATCGACCTTATGCTCGATGTCATCAGCGTCTGAGCTGACACCCCCCTGGATGAGGCGGATTTTCGGTTCCTGAAAATTCCCATCCTCATCGTAGATCTTCTTGCCGGGCCATTGGGCAATCCATCTGGGGTTGTCGATCTCCCCGCCGAGCCCCGGTGTTTCCGCGTGCTCGTAGAAACCAAGACCGGCTACGGTGTTGGCGTCCCCTTCCAGGGCGAGGAACCCATACATGGTCGACCAGAGACCGTAACCGTAGACAGGCACGACAACGCGTTCTATTGAATCGCCATCCCTGAGCACATAGGCCCGGGCGTAGTTCACCAGCCGGTTAATGCCCGCCGGATCATTATCCAGTGCACGTGAAAGATCCGGGTTACGGCGGGCACGGTTCTGATCGTAGTCCTCAAGGTTTTCGACACCCACGGCCTCGGGACCAACAATTTGACCCGTTCCCATTTCAACCAGCATCACTTCGAACTGGTCGAAAAGACTCTGGATTTCCTCTTCACCGGCACCCGGGGAAAGCAACCCCGCCGCCGCCAGCATGTTGGAGCGCAGATTGAGCGCCTCGTTTCTCTCCTGTGCCGGACGCAGGCTAACCGCAGCCGTGGACACAACGATAGAGAAAACCAGGCTCAACAGGATCGCTACGATCAGTGTTTTACGGATTGTCTCGTTAGACTGCGACACGGGCTTGCCTCCGCTTGATGTTCGCCTGGACAACCAGGTGATCAATAAATGGTGCAAAGAGATTGGCAAACAGGATCGCCAGCATCACACCTTCCGGGAACGCAGGGTTAACAACCCGGATCAGGACGGTCATGACGCCAACGAAGATGCCAAAGATCCAGCGTCCGGTATTGGTCATGGAAGCCGAGACCGGATCCGTCGCCATGAACATCATGGCAAAGGCAAAGCCGCCCAGCACCAGATGCCAGTGGGGTGGGATCTCGAACATTGGATTGGTCTCGGAGCCAACCGCGTTGAACATCAACGAGGTCGCGATCATTCCGATCAACACCCCGAACACGATTCGGTAACTGGCGATTTTCATCGTCAGAAGCACGATGCCACCGATCAACACCATGAGCGTTGACGTTTCACCAATGGACCCTTGCATAATGCCGAAGAAGGCGTCAAACCACGTCAGATGATCCTGCAGTGCCGTCATGCCATCCTGGGCGGCAATACTCAGAGCCGTGGCACCACTGAAGCCATCCACCGCCGTCCAGACCTGGTCGCCCGAAATCTGGGCGGGGTAGGCAAAATAGAGGAACGCACGACCAGTGAGCGCCGGGTTGAGGAAGTTTTTCCCCGTCCCACCGAAAATTTCCTTGCCTACCACAACACCAAAGGTGATCCCCAGAGCCACCTGCCACAGCGAAGACGACCTCGACGGTGCCGATGGTCCCA
>SLIH01000025.1 GCA_007135745.1 Halomonas sp.
CACACTGGAAGACGGCCAGCGTGAAGGTTTCAATACCTATCGCTACAGCGAATCCGAGATCCGCCGGATCGGCAAGGTGGCCTTTGAATCCGCCCGCCAGCGCAACGGCCGGGTGTGCTCCGTGGACAAGGCCAATGTGCTCGAGGTGACGGTGCTGTGGCGGGAAATCATGGAGGAAGTGGCGAAGGATTATCCGGATGTCGAGCTCAGCCACATGTACGTGGATAATGCCGCCATGCAGCTCGTTCGTGCGCCTAAACAGTTTGACGTCATTGTCACCGGCAATATGTTCGGTGATATCCTGTCGGATGAAGCGGCCATGCTTACAGGCTCCATCGGTATGTTGCCGTCCGCTGCGCTGAATGAACAGAAGCAGGGCATGTACGAGCCCTGCCATGGTTCGGCACCGGACATTGCCGGCCAGGATATTGCCAATCCGCTGGCAACCATTCTTTCTGCCGCCATGATGCTGCGTTACAGTCTTGGCCATGCCAGGGCGGCGGATGCGATTGAGCAGGCGGTGAGCGACGTCCTTGATGAGGGGCTGCGCACCGCCGACATCCATTTCGAGGGCACCCGCAAGGTCGGCACCCGGGAGATGGGGCAGGCGGTTCTGCAGGCGCTCGAGGAGCGCGCGCAGGATTAAAAGGCCGCTACAGAATCTGAACATGCATTGAGAAAGGGCAAAACCCATGAAAAAAGTAGGACTGGTTGGATGGCGCGGTATGGTAGGTTCCGTCCTCATGCAGCGGATGCAGGAGGAAAATGACTTCGCCAACATAGAGCCTGTCTTTTTTACCACGTCCCAGACCGGACAACCGGCACCGAATTTTGGTAAGGAAGCGCCGCCGCTCAAGGACGCGAAATCCATTGAAGAGCTTCAGGGGATGGACATCATCATCACCTGTCAGGGTGGTGATTACACCAAGGAAGTCTATCCAAAACTGCGTGAGGCCGGTTGGCAGGGTTACTGGATCGATGCCGCTTCCACCCTGCGCATGGAAGAGGATTCCGTGATTGTTCTTGATCCCGTCAACCGTAAGGTGATCGATCAGGCGTTGGATGCCGGGCGTAAGGACTTTGTTGGTGGCAACTGCACCGTCAGCCTTATGCTGATGGGGATGGGGGCGCTGCTGGAACAGGACATGGTGGAGTGGATTTCCCCCATGACCTATCAGGCGGCCTCCGGCTCCGGTGCCAAGCACATGCGTGAGCTGCTGTCACAGATGGGTGCGCTCCACGGCTGCGCTGCCGACCTGCTGGCGGATCCGTCCTCGGCCATCCTTGAAATCGATCGCCAGGTTACGGAAACACTGCGCGGCGGTGACTTCCCGGTCGATAACTTCGGTGTGCCGCTGGCCGGCAGCCTGATTCCGTGGATTGATCGCGCCATGGACAGCGGACAGAGCCGGGAGGAATGGAAGGCCGAAGTGGAGAGCAACAAGATCCTCGGGCGTTCCGGTAATCCGATTCCCATCGATGGAATCTGTGTGCGTGTCGGCGCCATGCGCAGTCACAGCCAGGCGCTGACCATCAAGCTACGCCAGGACGTTCCCTTGAGCGACATTGAAGCCATTTTGCGTGAAAGCAATGAGTGGTGCCGTGTGATCCCGAACGAACCGGAGGTCTCCCAGAAGGAGCTGACTCCCACCCGTGTCACCGGAACGCTTGAAGTGCCGGTGGGGCGCCTTCGTAAGCTCTCCATGGGACCGCAGTACCTCTCCGCGTTTACTGTGGGTGACCAGCTGCTGTGGGGTGCCGCGGAACCATTGCGCCGCATGCTCGGTATTCTCCAGGAGCGTAACTGAAGCCGGTTATTTTTCCGTGGATATCAGCATCCTGCTGGTATCCGCGGACGGTGCTTCAGCTCAACAGCGAACTGCATTTCCCGCCTTAATCAGAGGCTCTCTGAGAACACCCGCCGAAGTGATGAAGATGCGCGCTGTGCTGCACGTATCAATTTGAAACGCATTGACGTGACCCGTTTTATTGCGTAATTCAGGTTTATAAACAATACTTGCGCTTAACTTCATAATTACACGTCATTTATTGATCGCAGATTCATTCCGGGGATCTGGAGCAAACGAACGACAGGAAAGGAAAGGGCATGAAAGTACGCAAACTGGCGGTGGCGCTCGCGCTGGCAGGCGGTCTCGGCTCGGGATTCGCGCACGCTTTAGGGATGGGCGAGGGGCGCATTCTTACAGATCTCAATGAACCCCTTCGTGCGGAAATCCAACTGGTTCGGCCCGGTGACGTCTCCACCGATCAGATCCGTGTATCTCTCGCCTCGGAAGAGGATTTCGAGCGGGCCGGTGTCAACAAGATGCACTTTCTGCGGCAGCTTGAATTTGAAGTGGTGCGCGACGACACCGGGCAGCTTCTCATTGAAATAACAACCGACAGTCCGGTCCGCGAGCCTTTCCTGAATTTTCTTGTCGATCTGACCTGGCCGAGTGGTCGGATGCTCCGCGAGTACTCCTTCCTGGTTGATCCTCCCGAGACACGTGCTCCAGAGGAGGCGGATGCCCCCGCGGCAGACGTAGCACCGGCACCGGAACCTTCCCCGGAGCCAGCGCCAGCCGAGCGTCCCGCACCGGAGCAGGTCTACGGCCCGACCTCAGCCAACGACACGCTCTGGGCCATTGCGGGAGAGGTTGCGCCAAGCGATGACGTTACCCGGCAACAGGTTATGCTGGCGCTCCAGGACCTTAACCCGGAAGCGTTCGTTGGTGAGAATATCAATCGCCTGCGTCAGGGCCATGTGCTGCGGATTCCAACGGAGGAGCAGGTTCGCAGGCGTACCGTCAATGAAGCGGTTGCAGAAGTGATGGCGCAGAACGAGGCCATGCAGGCAGCCGCTGCGGATGAAGCCGTGGTAGACGCCACCGAGGATGAGCCCGCGCCGGACCCAGCGGCGGTTGCGGATGCGCCGGTAACCGATGAGGACGAACTGCGCATCATGGTCGCCGAGGGCGAACCGGGAGACGAAGGGACTTTGGCCGGTATGGGGCCCGGGGACGCGGAAGGCGAGCTGGCTGTGGCCCTCGAAGAGCTTGACGGTGCCCGACGTGAACGCGATGAGTTGGGCGAACGGGTCGAAGAGCTGGAAGAACAGATTGAAACCATGGAGCAGCTGATTCAGTTGAAAGATGATCAGCTGGCCGAGATGCAGCAGCGCCTGGCTGCCGCACAGGAGGACGTTCCCGAGGATCTGGTCGACGAGGAGGCACCAGAGGTTGCGGCTGAGCCGGAGCCTGAAGTGACGGAGCCCGATGAAGCGGCCGAACCGGAAATGGAGCCTGCCCCCGAGGAAGAACCCGAGGTGGCCGAAGCGCCAGAGCCTGATCCGGTTGTGGATGAGGCCGTTGAAGATGAAGAGGAAGCGCCCGCTTTGACTCTGGGAGCACTCTTTGATCGCCTGCGCACTGATCCTCTCTGGCAGGCTGGTGCTGGCGGTGTGGGGATCGGGCTGCTCGCACTGCTTTGGGTGCTCGCACGCCGGAATGCCGCGCGCGAAAAAGCATTCTATGACGAGGTCAATGACTTCTCCGACGAGGAAATGGACGAAGACGACTTCCTTGGGCTTGGAGGAGAGGAAGGCGAGGTCTCTGAGGCCGAAGCAGATGACGAGGCGTTCGGGGGTGAGGCAGAGGACACCGCCGCAGAAGAACAGGACGATGTGCTTGCCGAGGCCGATGTTTACCTTGCATACGGTCGGCTTGATCAGGCAGCGCAGCACCTGGAAGAGGCGATCTCGCGCGAGCCCAGCCGCAGTGACCTGCGCCTAAAACTGCTCGAGGTTTATGCTGAGTCGGGTGATTCGGCAACCTTCGAAAAGCAGTATCGCGAGTTGGCGGCAATGGATGACGAGGAGGCGGTTTCAGCAGCGGATCAGCTTCGTTCCCGTCTCGGTGCGGAAGAAGATGTCAGCATCGAC
>SLIH01000112.1 GCA_007135745.1 Halomonas sp.
GATGGACTCGCAGCGGTCCCTGAACCGGTTCCCCGCTGTGGCGCCTGCACCCAACCAGAAATCTTCAAGGTCAAGGCACCAACCTCGAAGGCACTCGCACAGGAATCTCCAGCAACTGCTGAGCAAACGCTTTCCCCTGCGGATCAATCCGCAGACTCGCTACACCGCCCCCGCCGAGGCTGTGCTTCAGCAGGAAGTTCAGCCCATCGATCCCGGGCATATGCCAACGCAACACCTCGCCTTTCTCCGAATCCAGAGTATGGCTCATCCACTGCGCTACGCGATCCGTTGTCAGGCTCGCCGCGATCCAGGGCAGGTACTCCGGCTTGCGGGCCACGACACCAATGTTGCAGTGATCACCCTTGTCGCCACTGCGGCCCCAGGCCAGTTGCACCAGCGGCACCTCGGTGTCCGCTTCGCCCTCGGGGGCCGGGACAGGGACTTCTTCGGATTTGCGGCCCTCGTCAAAGCCACCCCGAGTGTTCACTGAAACCTCGGATTTTTCGCCATTGCGATCCACGCTCACGGTCACCTGATCCTTCGGCACCAGGCAGGAATAGAGTCGGATCTTGGGCCAGACCGTGGGGCGGCCACCGACGATGCCGGTGAGCCCCGGTGCCATGCCCGTGCCCGCCTGGGCGATTTCGCGGGAGAAAATGACCAGGGCTTTTTTGTCCGGGTGGGTGGCGCTGATTTTTATGACCACCTCGCGGGTGTCTGCGCGTCGTCCCTGCGGGCCATAGGTGGTCTCGGTGCCCAGTAGCTCCACGCTGGTGTCGCTGAATGGGGCATGACCGTATTCCTGAATCAGTCGCTCGGATTTTTTCAGGATGGCGCTGGCCACGGCTTCGGCCTTTTTCGCCGCGTCCATGCCGGCCAGCAGGAAGGTGACTGTGCATTTGTGCCCATCGGGGTAGGTGCCGGCCACTTTGTACGTGGTGGTCGGTGGCAGGCCCCGTGCGCCGATGACCCGCACCTGGTCCGGCCCGGTTTCCTCCAGGGTGACCCCGGTAAAATCACAGGCCACGTCCGGCAGGTGATAGGTATGGGGATCGTCGATTTCATAGACGAGCTGTTCGGCGACGGTGCCGTAGCTGACCCGGCCGCCTGTCCCCGGCGGCTTGGTGATGATGAAGTCGCCATCGGGCTGGACCTCGACAATGGGGAAGCCCATGTTGTCGAAGCCGTCTTTGACGGTCTCCCAGTCGGTGAAATTGCCGCCGGTGGCGTGGGCGCCGCATTCGATCAGGTGTCCCGCCAGACTTCCCTGGGCGAGGCGATCGTAATCGTCCAGTTTCCAGCCGAATTCATGGATCAGCGGCGCGAGAACCACCGCGCTGTCGGCAACCCGGCCAGTGATGATGATGTCCGCATCCTGCTCCAGGGCGGCGACGATGCCGGGGGCGCCGAGATAGGCGTTGAGGCTGACCATCATGCCGGGCATGGGCGCATCGGAGTCGATTTCCGTGATGCCGGCCTTGGCCAGTTTGCCTTTCTGCGGCATGAGGTCGTCGCCCAGGACGAGCCCCAGTTTCAGGTCCAGCCCCTGATCGTCGATTATGGCCTGCAGAGCGTCGCGGCAGGCGATGGGGTTGACGCCGCCGGCGTTGCTGATGACTTTCAGGCCCTGGTCCCCGATCTGGCCGAGTAGTGGTGCCATCACGGTTTCCACGAAATCCCGGGCATAGCCCTGGCTGGGGTCCTTCATTTTCTGGCCGGCCATGATGGACATAGTGATTTCGGCCAGATAGTCGAATACAAGGTAATCGAGGTTGCCTTTCTCCACCAGCTGGCGTGCGGCGGTCTGGGTATCGCCCCAGAATGCGGCGGCACAGCCGATGCGCACGGGTGTCTGTTTTGCTCCCACACCGTTTCGTGTGTCAGTCATGATGGATTCCTTCTGGTCTGCCATCCGATTTTGAGCTAATGTACCTAGCAAGCGCTTGGTTTGTAAAGTCCGGGATCAAAACGCCTGGTAAAGACCCGATAACGCGCTCATATGCTGCTAGAATAGCCTTTGTTTTCCCGGAGACAGGAGAGGTAGTTTGCCCAGGGATTCCGCCAGTCCAGTTCATAGTTTTACCGATCCCGCCAGCGCTCGCGGCCGTCTTCTGGCCAAGGCTGCTCACCTTTTTCGGGAAAAGGGCTACGAGCGCACGACAGTGCGTGACCTGGCCGCTGAGGTCGGTATCCAGTCCGGCAGTATTTTTCACCATTTCCGCACCAAGGAAGACATCCTCAAGGCCGTGATGACGGAAGCTATTCTCGTCAACACCGAGCGTATGAGGGAGCGCCAGTCTCTGGCCGCGAGCACGCGCGAGGAAATTGCGGCTCTGGTTCAGTGCGAGCTGGAATCGATCAATGGTGATACGGGTGAGGCCATGGCGGTGCTGGTCTATGAGTGGCGCAGTCTGTCCGATGCCAACCGCCGTTCCATTCTGGAGCTGCGGGATATCTATGAGGGCATCTGGCTGGATACCCTGGAGCGTGCCCGGGCGGAAGGGCTGGTACAGGCGGATCCCTTTATCCTTCGGCGTTTTCTGACCGGAGCGCTGAGCTGGACCATTACCTGGTATCGCCCGGATGGCGATATGACGATCCGTGATCTGACGGCTCAGGTCATGGCAATGTTGAAGCTGGATTAGCCCTTATCGGGTAACACCCGGTTGTTGAGAATTTCTTTTCTGCTGGTGAGCCCCTTGCCGGCAGCCTCTGTAACTGTATGTTTGTTAAAGCCTTATTTTCCCTCCTGATGTTTCTGTCCGGAAAGTCGCCCTGCTGACGTCCTGTTTTGCCATTACGGTCAGCGTCAAAGGGTTGAATCCTGAAGGATAATGCCGTTCCATACGCTGTCTGCGAAATGTCAAATTGAAGGACATGTGAACTGTTAATTTGTCAACTGTCGAACAATTCATGTAGCATTTCGCTCAATTCGTGATCATTGCCCTCTGGCATGATCCCGCATACCGGCCTCAGGCCGGGATCAGGTATTAAGGAGTCTGGTCGATGAATAACAAAATCAAAGCGCCACTGACTGGATCGCGTCACGTTCTGGTCCTTGTTTTTCTGATGGTATTTCTGGCGGGGTGTTCGGTTAACCCCCTTCATCGTGTTACCGGTCAGGTCATGACCGGTTATGCCGAGAAGGAAAACACCCCTTACGTCCTTGCCATGGGGGATGTGGAAAGCGCCTGTGCGCTTGGCGAATCCGTGGATCCGCTTCTTTATTCATTTTCCCGTGTAACTGCAGCTCCCGACAGTACCGGCTCACTTCTTCAGATTCTTGCGGGTATCTGCATGGAGCGTGAGACCTGGCAGGAGGAACTGCGTTACCTGCGTGCGGACTATCGGGGCGACACCGGTGAAATGCGTGATGCAAGAACCTCCATGCGCCGCCTTTATGGTTATACGGCCGAGCGCCAGCGCAAGGCCTATAACCGGGCGCTGGCTGCCTACCGCTATGATCCCGAGCCGGAGAGCCCCTGTCCGTGCTTTTCCAATGATCAGGAAGAAATCACTTTTCTTCTTGGGCTGACTGGAGGTGCGCAGGCGGTTCTGAATGATTCCACCGCCGGAGGCCGAGCCGGCGTGCCGCGTCGCATTGCTGCCCAGGTGGAGCGGGGTGCGGCCTGTCTCGACAATGACAAGTGGGCAGGTCTGCCGCTGGCTCTGCGCGCGGCCGTATGGCTATTGCTGCCGGACACCATGCCGGATGAATACGACGATGCCTGGGCGGTTCTGGCAGAAAACCGCGAACGGGCCATCGAGGGCGGCATGCGGGTTGCTCCGGCACTTGAGCTGGTGATGGCGGAGAATCTGGGTAAGGACGAGGTCATCGCCGAGGTTCTTGGTTTTCTGGCCCAGACGGACCGGGAGTTTGAGGTCAACCCCGACTACCGTCTCCCTGATCAGGTCGGCATGCGCCTGGCGTGGGCCGTA
>SLIH01000374.1 GCA_007135745.1 Halomonas sp.
GCTGAACCAGGGGGACAGCTGCAAACACGGCACCTTCACCCGCCTGGACAAAGAAGGAGCACATCATGGTCACGGCCACAGCGATCAGAACCGGCCATGCACTGTTGATCTGGCTCATCATCAGGTAACCGACAAAGAGCCCCGCAATCAGAATCAGCAGGGAACGCTTGCGCCCCCAGCGATCGCTGAAATGACCGCCCGTGGGTCGGGATACCAGGTTCATGAACGCAAAACCGGAAGCGAGCAGCCCCGCAGTCACCGGTGTCATGCCCTCAAAGGTCTCGAGGAAGAACAGGGGCAGCATGGACACCACGGCCAGTTCCGAGCCAAAGGTAACCAGGTAAGCGAAGCTCAGTACGGCCACCTGCTTGAACTTGTACTGCATCATTTCGGGTACGCCTTCGCGCAGCCGTTCGGCATTGACGTGCCATATGCCACGGACCTGGAGGGCGAACAGTGCGGCAAGGACAAGGTAAACCGCGTACACGGATGCCTGATTGAGAATATCCAGATTTGCCGGGGACAGGCGCCACGCGAGGATGGCCAACGCCACGTACATGGGAACGTTGAGCAGGATGTAGAACACCAGGTCACGGTAGGTGCTCACCTCCATACCGCCGGAGCGCTTGGGCTTGAAGTAGGTTGACCCCTTGGGGGTATCGCTGACACTTCTGAAGTAGATGAATCCGTAGGTGATGGCGATGACCCCGGTAGTGGCAATGGCGTAGCGCCAGCCATGCTCTCCGCCGTAGATCAGCGCCAGGGTGGGCAGTGTCATGGCTGCGGCCGCCGAGCCGAAATTGCCCCAGCCGCCGTAGATGCCTTCTGCTACGCCTACCTGGCGGGGTGGAAACCACTCACCCACCATACGGATGCCGATAACGAAACCAGCACCGATAAAGCCACTGAGGAAGCGCATGATGGCCAGTTGGGTATAGGTCTGAGAGAGTGCAAAGCCTATGGTGATCAGGCCGCCAATAATAAGCAGGCTACTAAAAACCCGCTTGGGGCCAAAACGGTCGACGAGCGAGCCGATGACGATTCGGGCAGGTATGGTCAGTGCCACGTTGAGCACCATCAGTGCGCGCACCTGATCACGTGTGAGGTCAAAGACCTCCTGCATGTGGGACAGTAGCGGCGCGTGATTGAACCAGACCACAAAGGTCAGGAAGAACGCGAACCAGGTCAGGTGCAGTGTCTGGATCTTTGGATCTTTGAAAGCCAGCGGATTAAGTCGGTCCGTACTCATGGGTTCACCTGTCGGGTCAACAGAATGGGAAGATGGTTTGTGATTATGAGAATAGGAGGGGGAGTGGTAGGGCGAACTTGATAATTGTCAACGAGATCTGTGGCCGTGTCCCTGCTTTATCCGGACGTGGTACAGAATGATCTTCAGAAATATCTTTTGATACAGTGGGTTGCGGTGATTCTTGAAGGGTTGTTGCAGGAGCCCGTGGGGTTTGGGTATTTGGAGGTACCCCTTCTGAAGCGGGCGAGGAGTCTGCCGGTTAGAGAATCGCAGACTCCCGAAGACTGACCTGACGGATTATGATCGGTTGGTAAGCCCTTCCTGGACAGCCCACACGGCGACCTCTACCCGGGAACGGAGCCCGAGTTTTTTCAGCAGGTGTTTGACGTGCACTTTTACGGTGCCTTCACTGATATCCAGGCGACGGGCGATCATCTTGTTTGACAGGCCATCGGCGATCAGGCGCAGAATTTCCTGCTCCCTGGGGGTCAGGCTGTCGAAATTCGGCTGACTCGGGGTGGGTTTCTGGTTACGCAGCGCCTCGGCAAGCAGGGCGGTGAGCCGGTCGCTGATCACCATGCGCCCAACAGCGGCCTGATGCAGTTGCTCAAGCAGGTCTTCGGGCTCCATGTCCTTGAGAAGGTAACCGTCAGCCCCGGAACGCAGCGCCGCAATCACGTCCTCTTCATGGTCGGAAACCGTAAAGATCACAATCCGTGACGCAACGCCGGCTTCACGGAGTCGTTTCAGCGTCTCCAGGCCGTTCACCCCCGGCATGTTAAGGTCCAGCAGGATCAGGTCAGGTTCCAGTTCCTGGGCCATGCGGACACCGTCGGCGGAATTGCTTGCCTCGCCGGCCAGGGTCATGTCGGACTCCATTTCCAGCAGCTGGGTGATGCCGCGGCGAAGCAGGGGGTGGTCGTCAATCAGAAGTACCTGGGCGGGTGTTTTTTCTGTTGTCTGCTCAGTGTGGGTCATGGTTCGTGAATTCCTTCTGGTCAGGAAGCCTGAGTAATAAACTGTGAGTCCTGATGTGGCATGGTCAGACGAACTTCGGTGCCGCCTTCGTCGCGATTGTTAAGCTGCAGTTTCCCACCCAGAGTCATGCTGCGGTCCCGCATTATGATCAATCCGTAGTGGCCCTGCGGGGCACCGGATTCCGGTAGTCCGACCCCATTATCCGTGACCCTGACATCAACCAGCCCACCCTCGACATGCACATCAATGCTGACACGGGTGGCCTGGGCGTGTTTTACCGTGTTGGCCAGCGCTTCGCGAACAATCTGAAGGATGTGTATTTCCTCATTGGGAGACAGCATCTGGGGTGGCAGATCATAGTTCAGGGTTACAGGAAAGCCCAGCCGTTCGCTGAATTCGTGGGCCGTCTCCTGCAGCGCCTGCAGCAGACCCGGGGAATCGAGTTTCAGGCGGAAGGTTGTCAGCAGCTCGCGCAATTGGCGGTAGGCGTTGTTCAGACCGTTGCGCAGTTCCTGCACAACCTCCGTCTGCCGATCCGTTACCTCCTCCTGCTGCTGCATTCGCTGCAGACGCGCCACCTGCATCTTGAGGTAGGACAGGGACTGGGCCAGTGAATCATGCAGCTCGCGGGCAATAACGGCACGCTCCTCCATCAGGGTGAGGCGCTGCCCCTCCGCCATGCGGCGCTGCAGGTACACCGCGGTGGCCAGTTGATCCGCCAGGGTTTCCAGCAGCTGGCGTTCGTGATCCTGCAGTTGACGTTCCGCCGGATACCAGACTTCCAGCGTGCCCACTACATCCTGCCCGGTGCGAACCGGCAGCAGAAGTCGGCGATTGGGGAAATCCGGATCGGGCTGATCCTCGACCGATTGGGAACCGGTCAGGCACGCATTGCAGTCCATTGCCCGGCAATGGTCGGGGCGGTCCCAGGCGCAGGTGGTCACAGCCTGGAAGGGAATGGTCTGGTCCCGATCGTGCAGGTAAAGGCTTACCGGGCCAATATCGAGCAGGGATTCCAGTTGTTGCAGCAAGGGCACTGAGCCCTTGCACAGATCGTCGCTGCCGTAGAGAGCGCGGCTGGCGTTGTGGAGCAGTTGCAGAGCGCGGTGGCTGCGCTCCAGTTCCCGGGTTTTCTCGGCGGCCCGGGCTTCGAGCCGGGCGTAGCTGGCAGACAGCTCACTGGCCATGCGATCGAATGTCTGCCCGAGAAGGCTCAGTTCATCCTGCCCGGAGGCATGGCTACGGACACTGAAATCCTTTTCGCTGGCGGCACGAGCCATGGTGACCAGCCGTCTCAGGGGGCTGACAACGTTCTTGCGGAAATCCAGCAGTGCGACCAGCACGACTGCCAGGGTAATAAACAGGGACAGACCCTGGATGATGCCAAGCAGCTTGATCTTGCTCTCCGTCCGGCTTTCTATGAGAAAAACCAGCTCATGAAGCTCATCCACGAAGAGTTCGACAGTCTGGAGCATCTCTGCGGTTTGTGCCGGGTCGTCAAGGGCAGCTAGAAAAAGTGGCTGCATCATCTCCTGCCACTGCAGTTTTACTTTTTCATATTGCCGTGCCAGCGGATGGGTACCACTGGGCATAACCTGTGCCAGGGCATCACTTTCCAGGCGGTTGACGAAGTTCTCAATGCGCTCAAGCGCCCTGGTACGGCTTTCCGGTTCCTGAAGCTGATGGTGGCGTTGTA
>SLIH01000412.1 GCA_007135745.1 Halomonas sp.
AAAACCCCGGGACACGCCATCAATGATCAGATTGCCCCTTCCCGGCTGACTGAAGGGCAGGGTAATCCGCCGTCCGCCTTCTTCCCGCTGCCAGTCCTCGGGGCTGAGTTCAAACTGGCCGAAACTGAACATCAGTCGGGCACAGTCTCCCGCCGTGTTTACCTCGTCGGTGGCAGGCTCCGCCACCTCGGCATCGCTTGCCTTCTCGGCGGTGTCGCTTCCGTTCTCCGGTTCGCTTGCCTGGGCGCGGTCGTCGTCCCGCCATCCCATCAGCTCCAGGGAGACTTCGTCGTCATCGCCAATCCGGTAATGCAGTTCCAGAACACGTCCGGCCACGGGCAATGCCAGGCGGTTGTCGGGCCTGAGGTAGCACGATTCCAGTGTGATCAGATCCCCCACCCGCAGGGCCGTCACTTCCGCGTACGGCAGCAGGGTGTGCCCGACCGCGCAGAAGGTACTCAGGGTGCCCGGTTGGCCCTCCGCCGGGATTGCCTCCCAGTGGTCCTGCAGCAACCAGTCCCGCAGCGTCTGTGGCGTTGCCCCGATGGTCCCGGAAAGGGTCAGCCCTCCCTGGCGGAAGAGCCATTGCAGGGTCTGTTGCTCGGACTCCGGTGGCATGTTTTCCGCCAGCGATACCCAGCCGAGACTTTCCGGCAGGGGGGTGGGCAGATGGGCCAGCGCCACGCGAACCAGCCACTCGGAGGCTTCGGGCGCGCCGGCGACTGGATCGATACCGGTCAGGGCGCGGATCAGGTCCATGGCCCCGGTGAGCTGTAGCGTTCCCCAGCTTGAGTCAATGGCCAGATCGAACGCCTCGGGCTCGGGGGAATCGGCCGCCAGCGGGCGCAGCTCCAGTCGTGCTTCGCCATCCGCAAGAGCCAGGGGCAGGCCGCGACCGTGACCGAGATGCAGGCGCAGGGCGGCGGCGACGGGATTGCACGGAGTGGTGATGGCGTAATCCTCTGCGGTGTTCATGGCGCCTCCTGGTGGTGGGCGATCAGAAGCTCAACGTTTGCGTCCAGTTCCCGCGCCAGTTCTCCGGCAAGATGGGTACGGGTCTGTTCCAGATCCTGTTGCAGCGAATGGCTTTCCACGGCCAGGGCGATCTGCCACCGGTTGTGGTGGTCCTGATGGGCGCTCACCAGAATGGATTCGTTACCTGTCCCGTTCAGGCTGAAAACCAGTGAGTTTTCATTGCTTGCCGCCTCGCGCAGTTTCGCCGCCAGGCGCGCACCCAGGTTGGCCAGGGCGCTGCGTTCGGCCATCAGGATGGATTGTTCCGGCACCGAAACACTGGCGCTCGAGGACTGGGGAGCGGGACTGACTGCCCCGGGGGCGCGGTCGACGCTGGGCATCCCCTGGCCCTGTGCCTGGAGGCTGCTTTCCTGGGTTGGCGTAAGGGCCGCCGGGCCCAGGGCTTGCGGTGTCTCCAGCAGGCTCTGGAACAGGGCCGGGTCGGCCTGGAAATCCGGCTGGAGCGTTGCGGCTCCGTGCGGCGCCATGGTGTTGTCGCCGGAGGTGTCCTGCCCGTTCATGGTCTGGGTGGCCTGGGCCTGGGTGTCTGCACTAAGCATGAGGGCTGTCCTTACCTATTGGTTTAATTCCGCACTCAACCATTCCACTTTCTGTTTGCGCCGATAGGCCGCCTGGCTTTCGGCCCGGGCCTGGTTCAGGGCGTTGCGGGCCTGCTCAAGTTCCTCCCGGCTCTGCTCGTGGCGCGTGCGTGCCTTTTCCAGTGCGCCCATGAGCGAAGCTTCTTCCTGTCGCCACGCCAACAGTTCCTGAATGTTCGTGCCCTGGTCCCGATACCGGCTGTCGAACTCCTTCAGCAGGTGACGACGGTGGTTGTCCGCGGCGCGCACGCCTTCCGCCGCCTTTTGCTCTTTCTCCTTCAGGCGCCCGACGGTCTGTTTCTCCCGGGCGCACCGGGCCATGGCCGTTTCCGCGCGGTGTTCACGCAGTTGCCTCAGTCCCGCCAGATGGCGGGTCAGTTCCCTGGCTTTCATGACGCTTCTCCTGTCTCGGTGGAAGCCGCTGCCCGGGCGGAATGGCTTTGCCCGCTCTTGAGCAGCGCCAGTAACTCAGCACGGGCATCGTCAAAGGCCACCGGCGTGCGCGTATCCTGCTGGATATACCCCTGCATGGCGCCACGCAGGGCCAGGGCGCGGTCTGAAAAGGCGTCCTGGCCGCGATCGTATTCACCCAGTCGTACCAGCAATTCCATGGACTTGTAGCGGTTGGCCAGAGCACGGAATTCCCGTGTCAGCTCCAGGTGATCGGCGCCGATAACATCCGGCATCAGACGACTCTGGCTGGCGAGTACATCCACGGCCGGGAACTGGGCCTGGTCCGCCAGGTCGCGGTCCAGCACGATGTGCCCGTCCAGAAGCGACTGCATTTCCTCGGTAATGGGGTCGTGCCCGTCTGTCTGTTCCATCAGCACGGTATAGAGCGCTGTAATGGAGCCGCGCTCGCTGGCGCCGGCCCGTTCCACAAGCTGCGGTAGGCTGGTAAAGACCGATGGCGGATAGCCGCCGCGTGTGGGGGATTCCCCGGCCGCCATGCCGAGTTCCCGCTGTGCACGGGCGTAGCGGGTGATGGAGTCCATCAGCAGCAATACCCGCCGGCCCTGGTCGCGCAGGATTTCCGCAATGGTGGTTGCAGTGAAGGGGGCCCGGGCGCGCTCCATGGCGCTACTGTCTGAAGTGGCGCAGACGACAATGGTCCGTTTGCGTACCTCCGGGGGCAGGGTCTGTTCCAGAAACTCACGCAACTCCCGGCCGCGCTCCCCGATCAGCGCAAACACCACCGCATCGGCATCGGCGGCGCGCGCCATGGCCCCAAGCAGCGTGCTTTTGCCGCAGCCCGCGGGGGAAAAAATGCCACTGCGCTGGCCTTCCGCCTGAGTCAGCAGACCGTCGATGGCGCGGATGCCGGTCTTCATGGGCCGCCTGGAGGTGGTGCGTTCACGGGGCGTGGGGCCGGTCCGCAACACGGGGATCCGGGCCTGGAGCTGGAACGCGGGATCGTCCCGGAACAGGGTCCCGGAACCGCTGTCCAGTGCACGACCATAACCGTCGAGGATCAACTCACCGGACGAGGGGCGAGCAGCCAGTGCGTGGGTGAAACCCAGCGAGCGTACGCTGGTGTTGGCCGAGACTCCCTCAATCGGGTCGAGAGCGGCCAGTACCGCCAGGCTGTCACGAAACCCGATGACTTCCGCCAGCACCCTGGGGTGACTGCCGTCCGGGGACTCCAGCCGGCACAGGTCCCCCAGGGCCGCACCGGGTACCCGGGCCTCAATGCGCAGCCCGCTGACCCGGTTCACCTGACCCCGGGCAATGGGAGGAATCGGATCCGCGAGGTGCTCTCCGGTGTGAGCGGCCCATTGACGCAATTGTTTTTGCCAGGCTTGGGACAGGGACCTGAATTCCGTTACTGCGGGCATGACGGACTCCTACCAGGACATGGCCACCGGTTCGTCGCCTTCGAACACAAGGCGGTCGGATTCAATGGCGACCAGCGTGAAGCCGTCCTTGCTGTCGCCCTCGAACAGGCGCTCGCCGTCGCCGGTGAGGATGCTGCCGTAAGGTCCGGAATTCACCTGGACCACGTCAAAGGGCAGCTCATAACGTTTCGCGGTTACCTCGTTATGGATCTGGAACTCCGGCTCCTTTTCGTTGCTGAAGCGCGTCAGCATTCGTTCCAGTACCGCAAGTTGCTCCTCCGGAATCTGCCCCTTGATCACCCAGTCTTCGTCGTTGATCTGCAGTTCAACACCGGAGCGGATGCGGCGTTCAACAAGCATCTCTCGAAACCGCGCCTGCAGGGTCGGGTCTTCGGGATTGGTGTAATCCACGGAGGGGAGGGCGGTGGCCGGAGAGCTTGCGCTGGCAGTGACCACCTCTTCCTCCGAGCTGGTG
>SLIH01000106.1 GCA_007135745.1 Halomonas sp.
CGCTGGCGCGCACCCAGGCCTCGGCGTACTCCTCGGGGGTATGACCTTCGCGGATGTGGACTTCAAACAGGAATTTCATGACGGCCCCAACCATTCAAATCTTGGCAGAACCTCCCCATCGCGCTCCACCGTTTCCTTGAACATGGCCAGCGGCCTTACCCAGAGTTCGCCGTCACCATAAAGAGGGCGATAAACCACTAGCTTTTCATCGGTTTCGCTGTGACGCGCCACGCCGATAACTTCATAGTTATTTCCTTTGAAGTGCCGGTAGATTCCGGGCCTCAGTGACATGACTGGCCTCCATGGATTGGTGCGAATAAAGCGGGCGTCAGGGCTACGGTAATGGCTTATGCATCGCTTATCCAGTTACGCCAATTTGAGCAAAACGATGTTAGAATTAATTATTTCCAAAAACACCTTTTCGGCACCTGATATTAGAGGGAACCTGATGAAGCTGTGCTGGCTAAAAGTCCTGTTGCTGTATCTCATTCTGGGGAACGCCCCCGCCGCGGCCGATCAGCCCGGAATGAAACCGGACGAGGATGAGTCCGTTACGGTGATTCGCCATTACCAGAAAGCATTCCGCTATGAATATCACCTGGAGCTGCTGAATCTGGTCCTGTCGGCGACGGAAGACGAATTCGGCCCCTATCGGCTGCAGCCAGTGCCGGAAGAAGGCCCGGAGGTGTCGGAAGCCCGCGGTGTCCGAATGCTGGAACGGGGCTTGATTGACGTGGTCTTTCTGTCGACATCCAGGGGACGTGAAGAGCGGTTTCGCCCGGTACGAACTCCACTTCTCAAGGGCCTGCTGGGTTTCCGGCTTTTGCTGATCGATCAGTCAAACCAGCACCGATTCAGTAATGTCTCATCGCTTTCCTCCCTGAAATCGGATTTCAAACTGGGCTTCAATCCCCACTGGGTCGACTATGGAATTTATGAGGCCAATGGTTTCAAACTGGCCAACTCAGTCCAGTATGAGGAACTTTTCTCCATGCTGACCGCTGGTCGCTTTGATTTTTTTCCACGCGGAGTCAATGAAATCTGGCAGGAACATGCATACTTCAGCTCGATCTACCCCAGTCTCGAAGTTGAACAGGAGCTGGCGCTTTTCTACCCCTACCCGGTCTATTTCTTTGTGGACCATGAGAATGATCAACTCCACGAACGACTGACCCGGGGGCTGGAAATCATTGAGGAAGATGGTCGTTTCCGTGAACTGCTGAGGGACCACTTTCAGGAGGCGGTAACGAAGGCGAACCTTAACGAGCGGCGTCTGTTTGAGCTGGAAAATCCGCTATTGCCGGATGGTGCGCCAGCAGAAGAAATGAACTGGTGGATGAAACAACCCACTGATTAACGAATTAGTGAATCAGGTTCAATAAAGCCCTCGAGCGCCACCGAATGTCGGTAGCGCCCGAGGCGTGGGAAGGGTCAGGCGAGATCGAAACGATCCGCGTTCATCACCTTGTTCCAGGCTGCCACGAAGTCATTGATGAACTTCTCCTGGTTGTCATCCTGGGCATAAACCTCTGCATAGGCCCGCAGGATGGAATTGGAGCCGAACACCAGATCAACCCGGGTTGCCGTCCACTTCACCGTGTCCGTCTTGCGATCACGGATTTCGTAGAGGTTGTTCCCGGTTGGCACCCAACGGTAGGCCATGTCGGTCAGGTTGACGAAGAAGTCGTTCGTCAGTTGGCCTTCACGATCCGTGAACACACCATGCTTGGTGCCGCCGTGGTTGGTGCCCAGCACCCGCATACCACCGATGAGCGCAGTCATCTCCGGGGCGGTGAGGCCCATGAGCTGGGTACGATCCAGCAGCATCTCCTCCGGCTGCACAGCGTAGTCCTTCTTGACCCAGTTGCGATAACCATCGGCCAGCGGCTCAAGCCATTCGAAGGAGTCTTCGTCGGTCATGTCCGGGGTGGCATCACCACGGCCACGATGGAACGGCACGTTGATCTCGTAGCCGGCCGCCCGAGCCGCTTTCTCAATACCCACGTTGCCAGCCAGTACGATCACATCTGCAACACTGGCACCGGTTTCAGCGGCAATGCCTTCCAACACCTTCAGGACCCGAGCAAGGCGCTCCGGCTCGTTGCCGGCCCAGTCCTTCTGCGGTGCCAGGCGGATGCGGGCGCCATTGGCACCACCGCGCATGTCGGACTGGCGGAAGGTACGGGCACTGTCCCAGGCGGTTGCCACCATGTCGGCGATGCTCAGTCCGCTGGCGGCAATCTTCTGCTTGACCACCTCAACACAGTAGTCGTTGTTGCCGACGGGCACCGGATCCTGCCAGATGAGATCTTCCTGGGGAGCTTCCGGACCGATGTAGCGTTGCTTCGGTCCCATATCGCGGTGGCTCAGCTTGAACCAGGCGCGGGCAAAGACTTCATTGAAATACTCCGGATCCTTGTAGAACTTCTCGGAGATTTTGCGATACGCCGGGTCCACCTTCATGGCCATATCCGCATCCGTCATCATGGGCTTGCGGCGCACTGAAGGGTTCTCCGGATCAACCGGCATGTCTTCTTCTTTGATGTCGACCGGCTCCCACTGGTTTGCTCCGGCGGGACTCTTGGTCAGCTGCCATTCATGCTCCAGCAGCATCTTGAAGTAGCCGTTATCCCATTTGGTGGGATTCGTGGTCCAGGCACCTTCAAGACCACTGGTTACAGCATGGGCACCAAGCCCACCACCCGAGCGGCTGTTCCATCCCAGCCCCTGCTCTTCCACGTCAGCGGCTTCCGGTTCCGGGCCAACGTCATTGGCATCGCCATTACCATGGCACTTGCCCACTGTATGACCACCTGCGGTCAGAGCTACGGTTTCTTCGTCATCCATCGCCATACGGGCGAACGTGACGCGCACGTCTTCGGCAGTCTTCTGTGGATCCGGGTTACCGTCCACACCCTCTGGGTTGACGTAGATCAGGCCCATCATGACGGCCGCAAGGGGATTCTCCAGGGACTCCGGATCGCGGTTGGCGCCATAGCGGCTGTCGGGATTATCACTGGATGCCAGCCACTCTTTCTCGCTACCCCAGTAGGTGTCCTTCTCGGGGTGCCAGATGTCTTCCCGCCCGAAGGAAAAACCAAAGGTCTTGAAGCCCATGGACTCATAGGCCACGTTGCCTGCGAGCACAATCAGATCAGCCCAACTGAGCTTGTTGCCGTATTTCTTTTTGATCGGCCACAACAGTCGGCGAGCCTTATCCAGGTTGCCGTTGTCCGGCCAGCTGTTGATCGGGGCGAAACGCTGATTGCCTGTTGCCGCCCCACCGCGACCGTCCGCTACGCGGTAGGTACCCGCGGCGTGCCAGGTCATGCGGATCATCAGGCCACCATAATGGCCCCAGTCTGCCGGCCACCACGCCTGGCTGTCGGTCATCAGTTTCTCGACGTCTTTCTTGACGGCATCAAAGTCGAGTTTTCGGACTTCCTGGCGATAGTCGAAGTCCTCCCCCATGGGGTCAGTCTTTCGGTCGTGCTGGTGAAGAATGTCCAGATTCAGGTTGTTTGGCCACCACTCTTCAACATGTTTGCTGACTTCGGTGTTGGCTCCGTGCATAACCGGGCACTTGCCCGCGTCTTGTCCACCCATTTCGTCTCCGTCCTTTACTGTTTTGTGATTGAAATGATCCGTAAACATAGAAGACTACTGTTGCTGAACCGACCCGAGGACCAACCGCACCAGTGCCCGGATTCGTTCAGTGATCACAACGCACTCCGTCATGACCATAAGCCAAGTCTCCTTGTGAATCCCATTGATAGCAACTCCCGTCGGCACGCCACAAGTTGCTTTTGCTGACCTTGTCGATAGCTTGCTTTTATCGCAGGGCTGGATATCTGAAATTTTATTAAAGGATTCCCGACTCCGCATGCCCGCCTTGTGACGAATTACCC
>SLIH01000191.1 GCA_007135745.1 Halomonas sp.
ATCGGCGCCTCGGCCGGGGGGCTTTCCGCACTGGAAGCCTTCTTTCGCAACACACCGCCCGACACCGGAATGGCGTTCGTGGTTGTGCAGCACCTGGACCCTACCCAGAAAGCCCTGTTGCCGGAACTACTGCAGCGCTTCACCACCATGCCAGTGCACGAAGCTCAGCAGGACATGCCAGTCAGGCCCAACACCCTGTACGTGATTCCTCCGAACACCGAGTTGAGCGTCTCAAACAACCGACTCCAGCTGAATGCCCCCGTTGAGCCCCGAGGCCTGCGGCTTCCGGTCAATGTCCTGTTTTCCTCATTGGCCAGTGCCTATAACGCCCGCGCGGTCGCGATTGTCCTGTCAGGAATGGGCTCTGATGGCGCCCTCGGAGTGCAGGCCATCAACGCGACCGGTGGCCTGACCGTGGTGCAGGACCCCGATTCTGCAGAGTTCGATGCCATGCCCCGTGCTGCCATCGCCTCCGGTTGCGTTGACATCGTTGCCCCGGCCAATGAGTTGCCCGATCGCATACGGGCTTACGTTGCCCGCCTGGGCGAACCCAGCCAAAGTGAGCAGGCGCCCCCGGCCATGGAACGGCTTGAACCCATTCTACGGATCCTTCAGCAACAGACCCGGCACGATTTTTCCCTCTACAAACCCAGCACGCTCTACAGGCGCATCGAACGGCGCATGGTGATCCACGGAATTTCGGAACTGACTGACTATGCGCACTATCTGAAGGAGAACAGCCAGGAAGTGCAACTGTTGTTCAAGGAAGTGCTGATCGGCGTCACCAGCTTTTTCCGTGACCCCGAGGTCTGGGACAGCCTGGTTGAAGAAGCCCTTCCTCAATTGTTGGCAGAACGCCAGCCACACGACCATCTGCGGGCATGGGTGGTGGGATGCTCCACGGGAGAAGAAGCCTATTCCCTGGCAATTGTGCTTACTGAAGCGCTGGACAACCTCCGGCCGCGGCGTGATATTGCCTTCCAGATTTTTGCGTCTGACCTGAACCTGGAAGCGATTGCGGTGGCACGGCGGGGGCAGTACCCCTGCACAATCGAAGAAAACGTCTCGGCCCAGCGGCTGGCGCGATTTTTCAGGAAGCACGATAACTATTATCAGATCGATCCGAGGATCCGTAACAGCGTGATGTTCGCCCAACACGATGTCATCCTGGACCCACCCTTCACCCGGCTGGACCTGATCGCCTGCCGCAATCTACTGATTTATTTCGACCCGGCACTGCAGCGCCGCATTCTGCCCCTGTTTCACTACAGCCTACGTGAGAATGGCCTCCTTGTGCTGGGAAATTCCGAGACCGTGGGCAGGCTGAACCACCTGTTCACCCCGATGAAACCAAAGCTGCGTATTTACCGACGCGAGAAGCACGAATCCATCAGCGATTCCGGTTTCCTGTTAAGGTCATTCCCACCGTTATCAACCCTTTCCAAGGAGAATCCCGTGCCGGAGAAACCCCACCTTCCCCAGGCGACCGACAACCTGCAAGCCGCAGCGGATCGTGTGTTGCTTCAGGTCTATGCCCCGGCGGCCGTGGTCCTCAACCAGGACGCCGATATCGTCTACATCAGTGGCCACACCGGAAAATACCTGGAACCGGCAGCCGGAAAGACCACCTGGAATATCCACGCCATGGCCCGGGAGGGCCTGCGCGCGCCACTCTTTAATGCCCTGAAACAGGCGGCGTCCGAGAAGACTCCGATCGAATTGCCAGGCGTGGAAGTGCAGGCGGGGAAAAGCACCCAGTCGGTTGATATCACAGTCCAGGCATTCCAGGAGCCCGCGCCCCTGCAGGGCATGACGATGGTGATCTTCCGCGACACCCACAAGCCCGCTCGTGCGAAGCGTGCACCTTCCGCCGATGCCGCTCATGCAGCGGAAATTGAACACTACAGGATGCAGATTGAGCGCCTGAGCGAAGAGGCCAAAACCTCCCGGGAAGAACTTCAGGCTTCCAATGAAGAGCTGCAATCAACCAATGAGGAACTGCAGTCCGCCAATGAAGAGCTGACCTCCTCCAAGGAGGAGATGCAGTCAATGAACGAAGAGCTGCAGACCATTAACACGGAACTGCAAAGCAAGCTTGATGACCTGGCACTGGCGCAGAGCGACAAGCAGAATCTGCTGAACAGCATTGAGATTGGCGTTCTGTTCATGGATCAGAACCTGAACGTCCGCTCCTACACCGCCCGGGCCGCAAAACTCATCAGCCTGAAGGAAAGCGATGTTGGGCGACCACTCAGCGATCTGACCACGGTTCTGGAATACCCGGAACTTGAGGACGATGCGCGGGAAACCCTGAATACCCTGGCAATCTCGGAGAAACAGATTAAAACCAGTGAAGGCCGGTGGTTCTCCGTAAGAATCATGCCTTACCGGCGGATAGATAATGTGATTGATGGTGTGGTCATGACGATGGTGGACATTACGGACAGCAAGGAGCTGGAACACAGGCTGCGGCAGCTGTCTGACACCGATGAATAAAACCGGGAGTCGGGGCGCTGGCCCGGACTCCCCGGTAAGGACTGTGACTGCAATCTCTAGAAGTTGTAACCCATACCCAGGGTGTAGGCAAAGGAGCCGTCGTCCTTGAAGGCGTCATCCACATCGTCTGAGCCGCTGAAGAACCACTGGTACTCCACACGACCAAGCAGATAGGTCTTGGACCGCACATAGTATTTGCCGCCAACCTCAAGGCCGGCAAATCCATCATCCTTGACGCCATCACCGTAGATCATACCCAGGCTCGCACCCAGGAAAGGCCGCATGCGGTCTGTCGGGGCGAACTGGAAATTACCGTAACCGCGTGTAGCGCCATTCCAGAAATCATTCTTGAAGTTTTCACCTTCAATACTGGCGTAGTTCGCGCTTTGCCGAATACCGAGTACGGTGTTGTCTCGCAGATACCAGCCCAGATCACCGGTTACACCAAAACTGCCACTATCAAAACTCTGGTCGCTGCTACCGGTGCCGGAGATGGAAAACTCCCGGTCACCCTCTGCAGGCCCTGCGTTGCCACGTACCTGTGCTGATGCTGTCAATGGTACCGCCACGATTAAAGCGGCCAGAATTACGATCGAATTGAGCTTTTTCATCGCGCATATCTCCCTTGCGAAATCCCGATAGCGCGAAGCCCTGATCACCGCATCTCTGCAGTGAACAGGCCTTCGTTAACGGGCTGAAGTGTTGTAACACTCCTTCGTTTTAGATACTGCGCGAGCATGAAGCGCGGCGTCTGTGCGCCAGCGTACCGATCCACACCCCCCCAACTGTTAAATTCAGTAAAGCAAGGAGAGTCCGCGAGCCGCGTCGGCGCGCGTGTACCTGAACCCTCTGAGGGTGTCCGGCAGCTCCTTATCAATTGGGAGCAATACTATGAAAACCTGCCCTACTACCTGGTCACGCCATCGAATTCCTCTGCTTTGCGTTATTGCCTTGGCGACCCTCATGGCCGCCTGTGCGGCAACGCCATTACCCCCAAGCGAATCCCTGGCGGCAGCGACCAACGCAATAGCCAGCGCCGAGCAGGCAGGGGCGCGACACTACGCCGGTGCAGAGCTCGAAGAAGCCCGGTCACAACTCGTTCTGGCTGAGCAGGCCGTGACTGAGGAGGCCATGATCGAAGCAGAGCGTCTGGCGCATCAATCGCGTGTTGCGGCTGAATTGGCCCTGGCACGAACAGAATCCGCCAAGGCGGTCGAGATCAATCGTGAAATGGAGCGTGGTGCCGACGCTCTGGATGTGGAGATGCGGCGCCAGGGAGAGCAGAAATGAAAACTGTATCGTTACTTAAAACTCGTTCTGGGGGCAAACTTGTTCCCACCATCGTGCTGTCCTCAATTCTACTGGGCGCATGCGCTGCGTCGCCCACCACCCCTCAGGCGGCCCTTGATGTACGCGAGAAGCTGACTGAACTCCAGAGCGATCCTGAAATGGCGAACAATGCCCGCAATGAACTGCGCAGCGCCGAGGAGGCGGTGCGGATCGCGGAACAGCCACTGGGCAGTGGCCAGGCGGACCTCGCTGATTACCGCATCTACATGGCTGACCACATGGTGGAAATCGCCAGAGCAAAAGGAACCACCCGGTTGCTCGAGACGGAACGGACACGCATGGGTGAACAACGCGATGCCGCCAGGCTGACAGCCCGTACACTTGAAGCGGACAGGGCGCAGGCCGATGCAGAGACCGCCCGCAGCTCCGAAGCCGCTGCCGCGGCCCTCTCCGCAGCAGCGGCTGCGGACCTGCAGAGACGGATCGATGACCTTGAGGCAGAGGCCACCGAACGGGGCCTGGTACTGACGCTCGGCGACGTGCTGTTCGCAACAGGGAGTGCAGAGATTCAGGGTGGCTCGAACCGCAACCTTGAAAAGCTGGTGGGGTTCCTTAACGAGTATCCGGACCGAAACGTCGTCATCGAAGGCCACACCGACAACGTTGGCAGCGCGCAATTCAATCAGACTCTGTCGCTGCAACGCGCCGAATCTGTCCGCCGTCATCTTTCAGACCATGGCGTGGAACGCCGCCGTCTCACCGTTAACGGCTACGGGCTTGAGCGCCCGGTGGCCAGCAATGAGTCAGAGGCGGGCCGCCAGCAAAACCGTCGCGTTGAAGTCATCATTGAAAACTAGGAGCCGTTACCATGCTGGACTTCTGGAGAAACGTTCCCCTGATGGCCTCTGTCACCAGACCACCCACGGAAGGCGGAATGGTGACGGCCTGTTTACGTGGAATGAGCTTCCTGAAAGCGAAAGCGCGAGAAGTGAAGGTTAACCCGGCAGAGGAAAGCGAGCGTGCACATGCGATGCTCGACTTCATTGGCGATGCGGTCCTGAGTACTGATACCGATGCCAGGATAACCTACATGAACGCCCCGGCAGAGGCGCTCACCGGATTCAGCCGCCGGGAAGCGGTTGGTCAGCCGCTGGAGGATATCTTCCGGGCCGTTGACGTAAAAACCCGGAAGACCAGAAACAACCTCGCCCGACAGGTCATGGATTCCGACACCTCCGTTTCCCTGCATAACAGCGCGTTGCTTATAACACGCGACGGCAGTGAACTGGCCATTGAGGACGCCGCATCACCGCTGCACAACGAAAATGGCGAGGTGATCGGCGCCCTGCTGAAGTTTCATGATTCCCGCTATTCCGATGAAACCACCGCGAGAATGGCGTACCTGGCGCAACACGATGCGTTGACCGGCCTGCTTAATCGACACGCCTTCGCGGAACGCTTTGACCAATCAGCGGCACTGGCCCAACGGCACAATAAGAAGATGGTCCTGCTGTTTATTGATCTGGACAATTTCAAGGAAGTGAACGACACCCTGGGCCATGCCAGCGGAGACACGATACTGAAAAATCTGGCGCGCGAGTTGCGCGCCTGTGTGCGAACCACAGATCATGTGTGCCGATTGGGCGGTGATGAATTCGTGGTGCTGTTGAGCGACCTTAATCAGCATGAACAGGCGTTTGCCGTGGTCGAGAAGGTGCGCGAAGCCGCCGCCGGGTTATCCCGTTCAGGCGTGCAGGACACCCCTGTCAACCTCAGCATCGGCATCAGCACGTATCCCGACAACGGCACCACCCTGAAAACATTGTTATCCCATGCGGACGCTGCCATGTACCAGGCCAAAGCATCACACCAGGAAACCAATCCTCAGAACTGGAGCTGAACCACGGGGATAGAGAACTGCAACCGGATCCCGGCCCCTGAAGGAATCAGAAGGGGCACGGGGGAAGCAATCATTTACACCTTATTGGGGTCGGCATGCCGCTCTCGCCAACGCACCGGTGGCAGACCGGTCCAACGCCTGAAAGCTCGATAGAAAGTACTGACTTCCGCGAAGCCCAGTGATTCGGCAATCTCGGGCAGCGAGGCATCGGGGTCTGCCACAGCATCAAGGGCTCTGGCACGGCGCACCTCGTCGATCAGACCATCAAAGGTCTGCCCCTGTTCCCTGAGCCGCCGCGCCAGAGTCCGTTCGCTGATACCCAGTGCTTCGGCCGCCTCGCGGCGGCGCGGGAGCGCCGGGCCCAGCCGTGCCTCCAGCCAACGGCGCATCTCCGGAACAGACACGCTGCTCATACTCAACGCGGCCAGGCGCGCTGTGGTGTAGCGTTTATGGACCTGGGCCAACTGCGGGTCCGCCTGAGGCAGGGGCTGATCCAGCACCGCGTTCTCCACCAGCAGGCCACTGAACGCCTGCTCAAACTCCACCGGGCACTGGAATACCGCCTGATACCCCTGCCAAGGCCCAAGCCGAGCCTGACTGAAGTGCACACGCAAGGGCTCCATGCGTGTCCCGGTCACCCAGCTGGCGAAGCCCACGACCGCCGCCAGAACCGCTTCAATCTGATGGGGGCTGAACGCCAACTGCCCCTGACGGGGATGATAGATCACCCAGGTTGCATTTTCGCCCGGGAGCATCTGAAACCGCCCACCATCCGAAATCAGACGCTGAAATCGCTGCACCATCAGGACGGCTTCACGCAGGGTGGCTGCCGACTGCAGAGCAAAGCCCACGCCACTGATACTCATCGGCGTGAACTCCGCCCCCACCTTCAGACCGAAACCGGAATCCCCGGTGCAGCGCTCCGCCGCGTGCCAAAGCCGGGTGATGTCATCAATGGGCCACCGCTCCTGTTCGCGCGCCTCACCCGAAATACCCGCTGTTGCCAGCAGTGTGTCGGCGTCCACGGACAGGCGTTGCGCCGCCCCAATCACCGTGTTTACCCAACCAATGGAAACCGTGGCCTCTAATGTCAATTTACCTGGCCTCTAAAGTCAACTCTTAAGCCATGTTAGCGATATACCTTTAAACCTGACAACACATAATGATCGAATCGGACACACTATGAGCAAGGTGATCGCTTCAGATGTACTCGTAATCGGCGGCGGGTTGGCCGGCATTGTCACGGCTCTGGAAGCCATTCGAGCCGGCAAAAGCGTCACCCTGGCCGATCGCGATACCGCTGAACGTATGGGCGGCCTGGCGCTCTGGGCCTTTGGCGGCATGATGCTGGTTGGCACGCCCCTTCAGCAACGGATGAAAATCCCGGATTCGCCAGAGGCCGCATTCAAGGACTGGTTGAGCTTCGGCGAACTTGACCCTCATGATGAATGGCCCCTGCAATGGGCCCGTTACTATGTGGAGCACTCCCGCACCGAGGTATACGACTGGCTGCGCCAGGAAGGCATAAAATTCCTGCCAGCTGTCAACTGGGTGGAACGCGGCCGCCACGGAGATGGTAACCGCCTGCCCCGTTACCATGTGATCTGGGGCACCGCCCGGGAACTGATCCGTTGCCTGCTGGCCGCACTCCATAATGCGAATCACACGGGGAAACTCACACTTCTGCATCAGCACCGCGTTACCGAATTGGAACGTAGCGCCGGCAGAATCAGTGGTGCAGTGGCGATCGATGAGGCCAGCGGCGCAGAGGTTCAATTCAAGGCGCCGGTCGTCGTGATCGCCACGGGAGGCATCAACGGCAGCCATCAGGAATGTCGGGCAAACTGGCCCGCCGAACGGCCCCAACCCAGCATCATGCTCAATGGCGCCCACCCCTATTCGGATGGCCGGCTGCACCACTGGGTTGCGGACTCACTGGGCGCCCAGATCACCCACGCCGGCGAAATGTGGAATTATGCAGCGGGTATCTCCCATCCATACCCTCACTTTCCCGGGCACGGGCTGTCCACCATTCCCTGCAAATCCGCCCTCTGGCTCAATCACCGCGGCGAACGAATCGGCCCGGAACCCCTGGTCACCGGCTTCGATACCCATTGGCTGTGCCAGCGCGTCGCGCAACAGGAAAAACCCTGGACCTGGCACCTGCTCAACTGGCGCATTGCCGCCAGGGAATTTGCGATATCCGGTGCCGAACACAATGCGAGGATACGGGACAAACAGTTCCCGCTGTTCCTCAAAGAACTGCTCCTGGGCAACCACGCCCTGATCCGTCAGATGCAGCACGAAAACCCTGACTTCCTGGTCGCGGACACACTGGGAGAACTGGCAGGCAAAATGAACGCCCTCACCTGCGCCCATGATGTGGAACCGAGCGTCCTCCAGGCAACGGCGGACGCCTTCGACGCCAACTTCAGCTACGGTACCCGTATGCACAACGACTCGCAGATACGGATGATCCAGCACGCCCGGGAATGGGGGCCAGACCGCCTGCGTACCTGTAAACCGGCCCCCCTGCAGAAGCCTGGCGCCGGACCCTACATCGCGATCCGGATGCGGTTGATCACCCGAAAAAGCCTTGGCGGCCTTCAGACCGATCTGCAAAGCCGCGTGCTGGATCCCCGAGGCACCCCCGTGGAAGGCCTATACTGCGTGGGAGAAGCGGCCGGTTTTGGTGGTGGCGGCGCTAATGGCAAGCGCTCACTGGAAGGCACCTTTCTACCTGGCTGCATCATGACGGCACGGGCCGCCGTACGTTCCATTGTTGCCGGAGGCTGACAGAGATGATATCGAAATTCACCTACCCCGCCACCGCAAACGACTATCGCGCCAGGGCACGTGCCCGACTGCCGCGTTTCCTGTTCGATTACCTGGACGGTGGCGCAACCGACGAACAGACCCTGCGCGCCAACGAAGCCGACTGGGCCGAAATCCCACTGCGCCAGCGCGTACTGATTGATGTCGATCAGGTCGATACCAGCACAACCCTGATGGAGCAGTCCTGCAGCATGCCGGTGGTTCTGGCGCCGCTGGGTCTGGCGGGCATGATGGCACGCCGCGGTGAAGTGCAGGCCGCTCGTGCCGCCAGCAACGTGGGCGTGCCCTTTACCCTCTCGACCGTCGGTATCTGCCCGCTGGAAGAAGTCCAGGCCGCGGCCAGTGAGGCCATCTGGTTCCAGCTTTACATGATTCGGGATCGCGCAAGGATAGAAGCCCTGCTGGAAAAAGTCTGGAACTCCGGGTGCCGGACGCTGGTGTTTACCGTGGACCTGCCTCAACCGGGCATGCGCCATCGTGACTTCCGCAATGGTCTGGCGAGCACTGGGCCTCGCTCCAAGTTGCTGAAAGTAATGCAACTCCTGTCACGCCCCGGTTGGCTTTGGCGAGTTGCGCTGCGCGGTGGCCCGCTCAGTTTCGGCAACCTCAGGGACGCCATACCGGACGCGCGCAACCTGGATGCCTTTAAAGCCTGGATCGACGCCCAGTTTGATCCGACAGTTACCTGGGCTGACATTGAGTGGCTGCGTGAGCGCTGGAAGGGCAAGTTGATCCTGAAAGGCATCCTGGATGTGGACGATGCCCGCGATGCCGTGCGTGTGGGAGCGGACGGTATCGTGGTATCCAACCACGGTGGCCGCCAACTCGACGGTGTAGCCTCAGGTGCTGGCAAATTGCCGGAAATTGTCGCTGCCGTCGGCTCACAGACACAGATATTGGCCGATGGCGGTATTCGCAGTGGTGTGGATGTATTTCGTGCTCTGGCCCTGGGTGCTCAGGGCGTCATGATCGGTCGACCCTGGGCCTACGCGCTTGCCGGCGGCGACGAAGCCGGGCTCAGCAACCTGCTTGAGAGCTGGCAACAGGAGCTGCGCCTGGCGATGACCCTGACCGGTGTCACCCGTATTGCCGATATCGGCCAGGCGCAATTGGATAGACCCCAAAACCCCGAATCCTGAAAGGTGGAGAACAACAATGCCAAACGGCGCACAAGCCCTGATGAAAACCCTGGTGGATGCAGGCGTAGAAGTCTGCTTCAGCAACCCCGGCACCAGCGAAATGCACTTTGTGGCCGCTCTGGATGACGAGCCAAAAATGCGGGCGGTACTGGCCCTGTTTGAAGGCGTTGCAACCGGCGCCGCCGATGGTTATGCGCGAATGGCCGACAAACCCGCGGCCACGCTGTTGCATCTTGGATGCGGCCTGGGCAACGGGCTCGCCAACCTCCACAATGCCCGCAAAGGCAAGGTGCCCGTGGTAAACATCGTTGGTGACCACGCCACCTACCACGTCAAATACGACGCCCAGTTGCAGTCCGACATCGAGACTGTGGCGCGTAACGTGTCCCCGGGCTTTGTGCGCACCGCCCAGAGCACAGAAACACTCTGCCAGGACGCCGCCGAGGCCATTGCCGCTGCTCAAAGCGTACCCCACCAGGTGGCGACCCTGATCCTGCCGGCGGATGTTTCCTGGGGTAAAGGCGGAAAGCCCTGCGCACCCCTGTCCCCACCCAAACCGGAACCGGCCGATGATGCCACCGTTGAGGCCATCGCAGCCGCCATTCGCTCAGGCAAGAAAACCGCCCTGCTGCTGGGTGGCCGTGCGTTGCGCGAGCCCAGCATCATGGCCGCCGCACGCCTCGCAGCACACAGCGGTGTCACCCTCCTGGCGGAAACCTTCCCCACGCGAATGGAGCGCGGCGCCGGCCTGCCTCCGATCGAGCGCCTGGCCTACCTCGCGGAACTGGCCAACGTGCAACTGGCCGATAAATCACACCTCATCCTGGTCGATGCGAAGGCCCCGGTATCCTTTTTTGCCTATCCGGGGAAGAAAAGCTATCTGGTGCCGGACTCCTGCCAGGTCCACACTTTGGCGGCGCCTGATCAGGACGTTACCGGCAGCCTGGATAAACTCAATGAAATACTGGGTGCGAGCCAGGCCGAACCGCACCTGCAGCCGAGCAAGCGCCCCGGCCTGCCCAAGGGCAAACTCACGGCGGAGAAAGTCTGCAAAGCGGTTGGCCATCTGATGCCGGAAAATACCATCCTGGTGGATGAAGCCATCACCTCTGGCCTGATGCTGGCATCCATGACCGAGGGTGCTCCCCGGCACGATGTTCTCACCCTCACCGGCGGCGCCATTGGTCAGGGGCTGCCCAATGCCATCGGTGCCGCCATCGCAGAACCGGAACGCCCGGTTCTGGCGTTAATCGGCGAAGGCACCGCCATGTACACCATCCAGTCCCTCTGGACCATGGCCCGGGAGCAACTCAACGTCACCACCATCATCTTCAACAACGCCTGTTATTCGGTGCTGAACATTGAGCTGGAGCGCGTCGGCGCGGAGCATGTCGGTGAGAAGGCCAAGTCGCAACTGGACCTTAGAGACCCGGTGATCAACTTCGCCCAGTTGGCCCAGAGCATGGGCGTGCATGGGGTGAGAGTGCACACCGCGGAAGAGCTGACAAAGGCTATGGAATACGCCCAGGACATGCCGGGCCCGCATCTGATTGAGGTCATCATTCCCGAATCCCTGAGCGGCGTAAAGCGCGCGTTACTGCCCTGGGTACTGCGTTCCCTGCCGAGTCTGCCGTTGCCAGTGACCCGTGCGCTGAAGCGTAAGCTGGCACCCTGAAGCGACAGGCTTGGCTTTGTGGCGCACCGGCGCGCCAGCGCAGGCGCGTCCGACAACAGCCACTGGTTAGGCATTGTAGCTCACACAGTTTAAGTACCGAATACCGTGAAACTAAGACCTACGTATACACCGTAACCCAATAGGAGCAATCCTCCTTCGAGCCTGCTTAGCCGGCTGCCCGTATATAGGAAGAACAACAGGATCAGTGATGTCCCCAACATGACCCACTGATCAAACTGCAGGATTCGCTCATGAACCGGAAGCGGCTGTAACAACGCGGAAATGCCGAGTATCCCAAGAAGGTTGAAAATATTACTGCCCAGAATATTCCCAATAGCAACATCTGCATGTCGGCGGAATGCCGCGATTACGGATATCGAAAGCTCGGGCAAAGACGTTCCAACCGCGACAAGCGTCAAACCTATCACAGCTTCTGAGACACCAAACGACTCTGCTATTCCCACAGCTCCCTTTAACAGTAGTTGTGATCCGGCGACCAAAAGGGCCAAACCCAACACCACCGCCATGGCAATCCATAGGGTTGTTTTTGGCCGTGACGTGACCTCTTCCCCTTCAGCTATATGTAACCCTGCAGAAGGCGCTTCTCCAGAGCGCTCGGTTACATAGGCCCAGATCAGATAAGCGGCGAGTACCAAAAGGAATATTGCAGCGTCAGACCTTACCAAAGCATCTCCACCGACAAGAATCAAAAACAAAATACTAGCAGCAACAACCGTGAGACCATCGCGGCGCAACACGAGTGGCTTGACAGCAAGAGGTGTAATCAGTGCGCATAAGCCTAGAATCAGCAGGATGTTGCCGATATTACTGCCCACAACATTACCGATTGCGATGTCGGGCCGCTCACTAAGAGCAGCCTCAACTGAGACCACCAGCTCTGGCGCGGACGTTCCGAAACCCACAATTAACAAGCCGCTAAGAAGGGGTGAAATACCCAGGCGATTTGCGGCAGCCAAAGCCCCCCTGATTAGCGCCTCGCCACCACTCGTTAGAAGCAAAACTCCGACAGCGACGAACAGCAAATCCAACATAGCTTTGAGCTTCCGGTTGCGAACTTAGTAAGATGGCTGCATCAGTCAGGACTGCCTACCGCCAGCCAGCATGCGCGGATACGGAATGGAGGCCAAGCTGCAATGTAGTAGCCGTCGCCGTGACTGGCCTTGCTAGAACCCTGTTTCCATTCCTGGTTGGGACTGACCTGTTTCTCAGAACGTCCGCCTCGGCTGCGGATCATTCCCTCGCCCGCGTTCTGAATCTTACCCAAAGCCAAACCAGGCCCGCGAGACCTGGTAATGCCAACGTACCGGGCAACCAAAGACGCACGAAGAATTCAACACCATCATAAGTGTATCCGAGCCCAAGGATTCCAGGGGACAACGATTCGACCGCCCAAAGCACCGCCCAGGGAAGAGGCAACAGCCAGAACAGGGCCAGCGCTAAAAACGGGCCGCCTCGCGCCCCTGCAGCTGACCAGAGGATAGGAAAAGCCACGAGAATACCAGGCAAACTCAACAGCAATGCGCCGCTGTATGCCTGTTGCAGAATATACTCGATCATACTGCACCCCTCACTGCTCTCGCTACCGGGCGGCCATTGGGGGATGAAGCCCTACTGCCATATCCCCATCATCGCCCCCGCGCCCAGCACAAGGGTGCCTCCCACTTCCGCCACAATAAGTAACACCATGAAAAATCCTGTGATCCAGGGTGGTAGAAGCCGCTGGCCCAGGCGGTGCGGGCGGCGCAGTTGGTTGTCCGTGTCCTGGAGCAGCCCGTGGAGCACGTAGGTACTGATCGCAAAGGCGAAGAACGCGAGCGCGGACACTGCAGCCGCGACGTTGATCCATTCAGACAGCACGCTGTGAGCGCTAAAAGCGGCCAGCAACAGTGCCGCGAAGCTGTATAGCAGAGAACTGCGGTGGGCGATGTCCACGTAAGCGGGCGCAGTGGCGTCCTCGCTTTGCGCCATGTGGCGGTACTTCCAGATGCCAGTCAGCAGGCCTGTCATGAAGAATAGAAAAGCGGCGGACAGGCAGATCTTCTCAGCTAAAGACATTCGTTCACTCCTTGGTTACAGTTAGAGTGTTGAAGTATGCCGGAGTGGTTCCGGCAGAACTTGTATGTTTGGGCTGTTCGATGACGCAGGAAAAACGCATCTGGCTGGGCGGTGACCGGGCGCTGTTCCTTGGCGAGCTCCCTCCTGCAAGACTGCACGAACATGCCGCGCCGGTGCTGTTGATTGGAATGAGCGGGCCGATCACGCTGGACTTTCCCGATGGTCGCCGCGAAACCTGCCACAGCGCTCTGGTCGATGCGGGCGTGAAGCATGGGTTGGACAGCGGGGGTGAGTATGTGGCATCCCTTTACTTGGAGCCGGACGCACCGGAGACCCGGCTTCTGAAAGCTGGTTGTCTCAGTTACCACCCCGTGGTGTTCGACCCCATCCCACACGCGGCACGCCACAAGACTCTTGAACGCCGACTGCAATCCTTCGATTTTACGCACCTGCTGCCCTCTTCAGCCTTTGGCCAGCCGTCGCACGTCGATCAGCGAATTGCCCACAGCCTCACATATCTGCGCTGCGGCGGTGACCTGAGCGCCAGGCGGGCGACTCTCGCGGAACAGGTACACCTGTCGGAATCGCGTTTCAATCACTTGTTCCGGGCGGAAATGGGTATAAGTTTCCGGCGCTATCGAAGCTGGTTGCGTCTGCGTTCGGTGCTATATTGCGTGGCGCGGGATCGATCGCTGACCCACGCCGCGCTTGATGCTGGTCTGCACGATTCGGCCCATCTCAGTCGACTGTTTCAGGACATGATAGGTGTGGCGCCATCAAAGGTGTTACGAGGGCTGAAGGGAGTGGATGTTTTGGGTTAGCTCACTGGCCCAGCACCGATTCTGCATGCCAAGGGAGGACACCCACCCTCCTCTCAAGTGCCAGGCCCTATTGGATGAAAAAAGAAAAGAAAGCCCAGCCACAGTCCCTGCATCCGTTTGTCGGTAACTCCCGCGAGCCCATGCCCCAGGGGCTGCCCTTCCAACTGAACGATTACCTGGAATTGGTGGAGTGGACCGCAC